>CAZAGA010000154.1:0-7909 GCA_964484335.1 uncultured Anaerolineaceae bacterium | reverse complement strand
CTTGAGATTATCTTGACTCATCATACGGCGCATGCCGTCGGGTCCACCAAACATAACGAATTACTCCTTGAATGTGTGCTTCATTTGCGTGCGAACAGCTAAGCGGCGAGGCTGCCCGGCAAGGCAGCATTGAGCTGAAAACCGGCTTCCCCGGCATCGCCGACGAGCTGCGAGTTATAGATTTCAGCGTAGAGCGAGCTGTCTTCCATCAGCTCGGTATGGGTGCCACGGGCGACGACCTGGCCTTTTTCGAGCACGAGGATCTGGTCGGCATGGCGGACGGTGCTGATGCGCTGGGCAATGACGAAGCTGGTGCGGTTGAGCATCAGGCGATCGAGGGCCTTCTGAATGCGAGCTTCGGTAGCCAGGTCCACGCTGCTGGTCGAATCATCCAGGATCAGGATACGCGGATCGAGCAGCAAGGCGCGGGCGATGGCGATGCGCTGCTTCTGGCCGCCGCTCAAGGTAGCGCCGCGCTCCCCGACCAGGGTGTCGTAGCCCTCCTTGAAGGAGAGGATGAAATCATGCGCCTCGGCCGCCTGGGCGGCAGCGATGACCTGCTCCAGGCTGGCGTCCGGCTTGCCAAAGGCGATGTTGTCGCGGATCGTGCCGGAGAAAAGGGTGGTTTCCTGCAGGACGATACCAATCTGGCTGCGAAGCGACTCGAGGGTGATCTCACGCAGATCGTGGCCATCGATCAAGATCCTTCCCTGGCTGGGATCATAGAAGCGAGGGATCAGGTTGATGATGGTGGTCTTGCCGGAACCGGTGGCGCCGAGCAGGGCGATGGTCTGCCCGGGGCGGGCTTCAAAGCTGACATCGGAAAGGACGGGGGCGCCGCTGGAGAAGTAGCGGAAGGTGACGTTCTCGAAGACTACCTGGCCGTCAATCGCCGGTAAAGTCCGGGCATCCGGGCGGTCAACGACATCGTTGCGGGCATCAAGGATTTCGAAGATGCGGCTGGAGGAGGCAGAGGCTTGGCCCAACTGGGTGACAATAAAGCCAAACTGAGCCAAGGGGAGGAAAACGTAGACCAGGTACAGGCTAAACTCCTGCCACTGGCCAATGGTCAGGGTATTGTTGATGATTTGCCGGCCGCCATAATAAAGCGTCGCGGCCTGGCCCAGGTTGGCGATCAGGAAGACCAACGGGAAAAGGAAGGTCAAGGTGCGCGATACGGTGATTTGCTGTTTCATCAGGTCATCGGCTGAGCGTTGGAAGCGGCGAATCTCGTCGACTTCGCGGGCAAAGGCCTTGATGACTTTAACGCCGGCCAGGCTTTCTTGCAGCCGGATATTCAGGGAAGATAATTTCACCTGGACTTTAGCAAACAAGGGACCGCTGATCGCGCCAAAGATGACGAAGACCAGGAGCGAGAGTGGCAGGACCGGCAAGACGGCCAGGGTCAGGCGGAGGTTAGTGGTCAGCAAGATGATCAGGGTGCCGGTCAGCAGGACGACCGCACCGACCAGTTGAAGCAAGCCCTGGCCGATGAACAGGCGCACTTTTTCGACATCATCGGTAGCGCGGATCATGAGCTGGCCAGTCTGGTTGCGGTCGTGATAGGAGAAGGAAAGCTTCTGAACTTTCGAAAACAGGTCGTTGCGCAGGTCGAAGGCGATGCCCTGTGAGTTGCGCTCCGCCCAATAGGACTGCAGGAAAGCAAACACGCCTCTGAAAACCGCGAAGATGACAATTGCAATCACAGCAGTCAACAAGGCCGAGGGGGCGTTCAACTGGTCGGCGGTGAGGCGGTCAGTGAGCTGTGCCTGGGTCAAATCAGCCGGGTATTGGAGGGCGTTGAGCAGGCGCGGTAGGGCCTGGGGGATGAAGGCGGCCGGGATCTTGTTCAGCACATCCAGCAGCGTGGTCGCCAGGGTACCTTGGGTGATAGAATCAATAATCCGACCTACCATCTTGGGCACAGCCAGTTGGGCTAGAGTGGCAACGATTAAGAATAAATACGGCATTGCCGCCTGGCGGCGGTAATGGGTGAGGTAACGCATGGCCCTTCCCAGGGCTCCACGCTGCCCGGGTTTCGGGCGTGAGGGGCGGGTTTCCAAGATTAGTTCTCCTTTTGTAAATCTTCCAGCCGTAGAGCGGCGTCGGTTAACAAGGTCAGCGCGCTGCCAACGGCTTCGCGCTGCTCGGGGGTAATACTGGCGCTGAGCTGCTCCATCCAGCGGCGGCGGATCTGCATGACATTTTCGACCAACTGATGGCCGGCAGGCGTCAGGGATAAGCGCTTGACCCGACGGTCCTGGAGATCTTCCACGCGCTCGAGCAGGCCCTGGCGGACCAGGCGTTCGACCATCTGGCTGGCAGCTGCGTTGGTAACACCTAGGTGAGTTCCAATTTCCGAGATCGGGTAAGCACCGGCGTGGTAGAGGCGAAACATGGCGCTGATCTGGCTCATTGAAAAGCCCGTCTCTTTCGAGTACTGGACCAACTCGCCCATCGATTGGCGCATAAAAACGCCAATCCATTTGCCCAGGACAGCGGCCAACTGGCTGGCGGAGGAAGAAGGTAATGTCATACTATTTAACCTCACTTAATGGTTAAGCGAGATTAAATATATTCAAATTGGTCTAAATTGTCAAGTCCTATTATCTAAGGGCTTGATTAAGAACCAGCGCTGGCGGCAACGGCGTCAAGCGAAACGGTACTCGACGAGGCAAGCGCGGCGGAACGGCCCGGTAGTGCGCCTTGCATCGACCAGGGGCCAGTCCAGGTGATGGTCACCTGGCGGAGCTGGCCGCGCAGATCTTCGGCAGACTCGGTAAAGACCAGCTTGTTGGTCGGGGTGCGCCCGCGCCAGCGGCCACGCACATTCTCTTCGAAGAGCACTTCGACGGCCTGGCCAAGGTAGCGCTGGTTGATTTCCCCAACAATGCGCTCTTGTTGCTCTTCGAGCAGGCGGAAGCGGCGCCATTTCTCTTCTTCGGATACATCATCCGGCAGGCGGCGCTCGGCTACGGTGCCCGGGCGGACGGAATAGCGCGCCAGGTGGGCAACATCCAGGCGCAGGTCTTCCAACAGGTCGTAGGTGCGCTGGAACTGGGCTTGGGTTTCAGCGGGAAAGCCGACGATGATATCGGTGGCGATGGCCACGCCGGGGATGCGCTGGCGAATACGCTCGACCAGGCGGCGATAATCTTCCGCGGTGTAGCCGCGCTTCATGTTCTCCAGGACCTGGTTATCGCCGGCCTGGACCGGGACCTCGATATGCGGCATCACCTTGGGCAGGGCGGCCACGGCATCCAGCAGCGCGTCGTCCATCCAGTTGGGATGGGAGGTGAGGAAGCGAATGCGCTCCAGGCCATCTACTTCATTGACCAGGCGCAACAGGCCAGCCAGGTTCGGGCCGTCGGGAATATCTTTACCGTAGCGATCAACGATCTGGCCGAGCAAGGTGATCTCTTTTACGCCCTGGCTGACCAGGGCGCGCACTTCGGCCAGGATATCGCCAACATGCCGGCTGCGCTCGATGCCGCGGCGGTAGGGAATGATGCAGAAGGTGCAAGCGTGTGAGCAGCCGAGCACAACAGGGACATGCGAGGCGACCAGCTTGCCGCGCTCATCGAGCGGTAGGAGCAGGTCGCCATCCAGGGCAGCATTGCGAGCTTCGATGGCGGCGTGCTGGAATTTTCGGCTCTCGCCCTGGGTCAGGTAAGCGACCAGGGGGCCTGGATCGGAGGGCGGTGAAAAGACATCCACAAACGGGAAGCGGTGCTGCAGGCGCTCGTAGCCGCGCACACCGACCAGGCAGCCCATCAGGTTGATCACCAGGCTGGGATGGCGTTGTTTGAGCGGTTTAAGCGAGGACAGGCGACCATAAGCCTTGTCCTCGGCACTCTGGCGGACGACACAAGTATTCAGAACGATGACGCTGGCTTCTTCGGCATGGCGGGTGGGCTGGTAGCCCAGGTGTTCGAGCGCAGAGGCGACGCGCAGCGAATCGGCCACGTTCATCTGGCAACCTTCAGTCCAAATGTGATATTTCATGTCCGGAATTATAACATGGGGAGGAGATTACTTGTTTTGCGGGAGGCTGCGCCTCCAGAAAATTATAAATTTTTAACCGAATTCCTGGCCGAAAAAAGAGGCTGGGTTTAATGATAGAATTGTTTTTTATGCGCAAGACGACTTTGACAATTCTCCTGGTAGGGATTGCTGGGCTGGCGTTGTTGGGGGGACTGGCCTGGGCGATCCCTTCAATCCAGAGCCGGATCGCCTGGCGAGCGGAGACAGCGCTGACTTACCTGCGGGCGGTGCTCAACCCGGCTGGATCGCTGCCGACCAGCCTACCGCAGCCACGGGTGGCGATCACCCGCCAGCCAACCGAGTCACCGGCCGCGCCGCTGGAGACGCCCGAGCAAACCCTGGAGGCGGCGCTCGCCCCGACCAGCGGGCCGACCCCCACCCCGACCCCTCAACCCACACCAATTCCGAGCGCGGTCTCCCTGGTTCCCCCGAAGTGGGAGAAACAGGACGCCAATAACTGCGGGCCAGCCAGCCTGGCGCTTTACCTGCGCCATTACGGCTGGGAAGGCGACCAGTTCACCATTTCCAAGGAAATCAAGCCCTTCCGGGAAGACCGAAATGTGAATGTCGAAGAGTTGGCCTATTACGCCCGCAACAACGCCGGTTGGCTGAAGTTCGAATACCGGGTGGGCGGCGACCTGGAGCTGATCAAAAAGGTGCTGGCGGCGGGGTTTCCGATTATGATCGAGTCCGGAACACAACTCGACCAATCCTACTGGCCGAACGACGACCAATGGGCGGCGCATTACCTGTTGCTGACCGGCTACGATGACAGCCGGCAGATCTTCACCGGGCAGGACACCTATTTCGGCGCGGATAAGAAATTCCCCTATCCGAAGCTGGATAAGGCCTGGCAGGCTTTCAACCGGGTGTATATCCTGCTCTACCCGCCAGAGCAAGAGGCGGTAATCCAATCAATCCTAGGCCCGCAGTGGGATGTGGAATATAACCGGCAATATGCCCTTAAGGTCGCCCAAGAAGAGACCCAAAAGGAACCAGGCGATGCGTTCGCCTGGTTCAACCTGGGCACCAACCTGGCGTATTTTGAGCGCTATATCGAAGCGACCGAAGCTTATGACCAGGCGCGCAACCTGGGGCTGCCCCAGCGAATGCTGCGCTACCAATTTGGCCCGTTCATGGCCTATTTTCACAGCGGGCAGTTGGACGACCTGGATGCCCTGCTGAAGTATTCCTTGAAAATCACCCGCAATTCTGAAGAGGCCCTGCTCTGGCGAGGCTGGATGGAATACCGCCAGGGCGATAAAAACGCGGCGATCGAGGATTTTCGCCGGGCGTTGGAAGCCAATCCGAACTATGAGGACGCCAAGTACGCGCTGAGCTTCACCGGGGCGACCCCTTAATAGTGGAGAAAGCTTTCATGCTATACTTGAGGCGGGGCCAGGGCGAGAGCGTTTGCGTGCCGCTGGCTGGCCTGTCGCAACAACCTTGCAGGAGAAAACTATGAAACTCGAAAAACCAATCCGATCCCTTATGAAAGGAAATCCCCACTGGGGCAAGCTCGGGCCGGCGCTGCTAGCACTGGCGATGATCTTCAGCCTGGCAGCGGCGGCGATCCAACCAGCCGCGGCGCAAGACGGGGAACAGCCGGCGGCGCCGAACGCCTTCTGGAACATCCAGACGGTTGACGAGCCGCCATTTTTCAGCGAGATGACCGACCGCAGCGCCCGAATTGACGGCAGCGGCAACCCACACATTGCTTTTGGGGGCAAACACCTGTATTACGCTCGCTGGGATCCGAACAATAAGAAATGGCACCTGGTGACCGTGGATGGCAGCCCAAAGGTTGGCCGGTTCGCCTCGCTGGCCCTGGACAGCTTTGGCAACCCACGCATCGCCTACTACGATGAGATGAATGGCAGCCTGAAGTTTGCCTACAGCCAGGACCGTGGCTATACCTGGAGCTTCCCCTTTACAGTGGCCTGGCTTGGCCCACAGCCGGCCGGTGCAGTTGACCCAGAAAACCCGACTATCGAGCAGGCACTAGGCGCGCTGTTGCAGTCACGTGCTGAGCAGCCGGCCAAGCCGTCTTTGGATGGGCAAGCCAGCCCCGAGGCAGCCCTGGAGACCGGCGTGGGCGGCTACACCTCCGTGGCCACCGACAGCCTGAACCGGGTGCATATCAGCTACTACGACTGGAACCAGCGGGCCCTGATGTACACTCGCTGGGACGGCGTCAGTTGGACAACGCCGCTGATGGTGGACGGCAACCCAGCGGATAATGGCTACGATGTCGGCAAGTATTCTTCGATCGCGATCGATAAGAGCAACCTGGCCCACATCAGTTACATGGATGACAAGTACGATGGCCTGAAATACGCCTACGATACCGGCAGCGGCTGGGAGGTGGAGGACATCGATACCCAACAGGCGCCTAATTTCCGCTATGGCGGCTTCACTTCGCTGGCGCTGGACAGCCTGGGCAACCCGTATATCAGCTACCAGGACTGGCAAAACTACAACCTGATGATCGCCTCGCCGGCGATCGGTGGGGCTTGCACCGCGCCAGGCTGCCGGGCCTGCGGCCCGGCGGGCGGATGGCAGTGCCGGATCGTGGATAACGTGGACGCGACCGGCTTGTACACTTCGCTCGGCCTGAACAGCGGCGGCGACCTGATGATCAGCTACTATGACGTCACCAACGGCGACCTGCACTACGCCGAGTCGGCCAACGGGCGAACCTGGAGCACGGATGTGATCTTCGCCAGCGGCGACGCCGGGCTGTATACTTCCCTGGCGGTGGATGGCAACGGCTACCCGGGGATCTCGTACTACAACGCCAGCAATGGCCTGCTGGCCTTCATTCGTTGGACGGGCAGCCAGTGGTCAAACTCGGGGATCGTTTACGCCGGCGACCTGGGAGCCTACTCCTCGCTGGCGATCTCCAAGTTCAATGTGCCCTATGTGAGCTTTTTCAATGACATTGGCGACCAGCTTAAGATGCCTTTCAGCCTGGGACAGGGCTGGATCAACCAGATCATCAAGTTCGGCGGTGGGAGCTACAGCTCGACCCAGATGACCCAGGCTGGCGATCCGCGGGTGGCCTTCTACGACTTCGCCAACTATGACCTGGTATACGGCTACCTGGTCGGCGGGGTGTGGAATTTCCAGACAGTGGACGCGGCTGGCGACGTGGGGATGTACCCCTCGCTGCAGCTGGATAGCGGCGACCGGCCGTATATCAGCTACTATGATGAGACCAACAAAGCGCTGAAGTTCGCCTACTGGAATGGGACAAGCTGGACGGTACAATTCGTCGAGAATGCAGCCGCTGAGGTTGGGATGTACAACGACCTGACCCTGAGCAAGAACGCCTTTAACTGCTATGCCACGCTGCCGGCCGGGGTTTGCCCGATCATCAGCTACTACGACAAAAGCAACAAGGACCTGAAGGTGGCCTTCCTGTCGATTATCTCAGCCTGGGCGACCCAGGTGGTGGACAGCGCCGGGGATGTCGGGCAGTACACCTCGATCGACCTGGATTACTCCGGCGACCTGCACGTCAGCTACTACGACCTGACCAACGGCTGGCTGAAGCATGCCCGGGCGTTCAAGGGCGGCTCGGAATGGGGCTGGGGGACGGTGGAAGTGGTTGACTCGGCCGGCAACGTCGGAAAATACAGCTCGCTGCGGGTCGATCCGTTCAACCAGACGATGATCAGCTACTACGACGCCAGCCAGGGCGACCTGAAATTTGCCCTACAGTCGGGCGGCTTCTGGACGAAGGAAACTGTGGATAGCAGCGGCGATACCGGCGTGCAGACCTCGCTGGCGCTTTACCCGAACGGCCAACCGGCGATCAGCTACTTTGACACCACCAACGGGGCAATCAAATTTGCCACGACCT
>CAZAGA010000153.1:6520-8002 GCA_964484335.1 uncultured Anaerolineaceae bacterium | reverse complement strand
CCGCAGGTGATGAGCGTTGTGGATAAAGTCCAGGCTTTCCGCCTGCAGACCCAGGCGCTCAACCAGGCGGAGAGTGGGGATGTGCGCGCCGCGACGCAAAAATTACGCCAGGCTGTAACCCTGCTTCTGGCGCAGGGGGAAACCGAGTTAGCCGGGCAGATGCAAGCTGAAGCAGATAACCTGGAGCATTCTGGCCAGTTGTCCAGCGAAGGTAAGAAGACGATCAAGCTGACCAGCCGCAAGACGGTCAAGCTATCTGGATCGTGAACGGATTCGTTAAAGTAAAAAAATCGGCTCGGCCGATTTTTTTACTTTAACTCAAATGGAAGGTTAGGTTCGCTCTAGCGGATTTCGAACACCATGTAGATATCCACCTGGAGCAGCATCTGGCCTGGGCTAACCGAGACGTTGGCAGCAGCCGGCATAGCACCACCGCCGCCCATCCCCTTTTCGTACACCGAGACCGTCGAGCTCACATTGGTGTTGATCGCCTGGATCGCGCCCAGGCTGACCCCGGCGGCGGCTGCCAACTCTTCGGCCTGTTTCTGAGCATCGGCGACCGCTAGCTTACGGGCTTCGGACTGCGCCTTGGATCGATCGGCGACATCAAAGGTGATGCCGTAGATGTTGTTGGCTCCAGCCTTGACGACGGTGTCAAGCAGGTCGCCAATGGCAGCCAAATCGCGCACGGTGACGTAGATCTGGTTATCGACAATATAGGTAATCTCACCCGTTGGCCGGCCGTTCGCGTCGTATTGCTGCTGCGGGTAGATGCTGAAGTTCTGGGTTTGAATGTCAGACAGCTCAACACCTAACCCGGTCAGTGCATCTTTGACCTTGCTGGAACCTGCGTTATTTTCGGCCACAGCCAGGGCAGCATCCTTGTTTTCCGTGTGCACGCCGATCGTCACGTAGGCAATGTCAGGGGTCAGGTACACTTTACCTGTGCCATTGACATTCAGGGTGCGCGGGTTGGCTGCCGATGGCTCGGAAGCCTGGTTCAGGCTTTGGGCTGCTGCGACTCCTGCACAGCCGCTCAAGATGGCCGTGATCAGAACCAGGATTGTCAAGAAGTAAAATTTGGTACGCATGGTTATTCTCCTATTCTAGAACTTGATTGGCCAGGTTCACCTGGCTACCTTTCTGGTGGTTTCCCTGACTAGACGCCAGGGTGTCGGGAAAAGTTCCCATTGAATTATATACTTTTAAGGCCAGTATCAGTTCAATTTATTAGATAACATCTCTCCAAATTCATATACAACTCTTACGCTCGGCTGGTGATGGAGATGAAGGCTCAGTGTTATAATCTTTAGCAGTCGGGGGGTGTCCCCGAGCTAGAAAGAAGGTTACTGAGATGATGCGATTTGATCGATTTACCGAGAGGGCTCAAGAGGCCGCTCAACGAGCCGCCGAGATTATTCAGCGTTACAGTCACAACCAGATTGATACCGAACATATTCTACTGGCGCTGATCGAGCAACC
>CAZAGA010000153.1:3168-6420 GCA_964484335.1 uncultured Anaerolineaceae bacterium | reverse complement strand
GCGGAAACTCGTTACCGGACCCTGGAGAAATACTCGCGCGATCTGACTCAAATGGCGCGTGAGGGCAAGTTGGATCCGGTGATCGGTCGCGACACCGAAATCTTGCGCGTGATCCAGATCCTTTCCCGGCGGACCAAGAACAACCCGGTTTTGATTGGCGAAGCCGGGGTGGGAAAGACGGCGATTGTTGAAGGCCTGGCACAGAAAATCTCGACCAATGATGTGCCCGAGATCCTGAGCGGTAAACGAGTCCTGGCGCTTGACCTGGGTGCGATGATCGCTGGCTCGCGCTTTCGGGGCGAGTTCGAAGAACGCTTGAAAACCGCCTTGGATGAAATTGAGCGGGCGGCGGGTGAGATCATCCTGTTCATCGATGAGCTGCACACCGTAGTTGGCGCCGGCGCAGCGCAGGGCGCTATGGACGCTTCCAATATGCTCAAGCCAGCCCTGGCACGCGGCGAGTTGCAATGCATCGGCGCGACGACCCTGGATGAATATCACAAGCACATTGAGAAAGACGCCGCCCTGGAGCGCCGCTTTGCGCCGGTGTATGTCGAAGAGCCAAACGTCGAAGATACCATCCTGATGCTGCGTGGTCTGCGCGACCGTTACGAAGCGCATCACAAAGTCCGCTTTTCGGACGCTGCCCTGGTGGACGCCGCCCGGCTCTCGGCGCGCTATGTTACCGACCGCCATCTGCCTGACAAAGCCATTGACCTGATGGACGAAGCAGCCGCCAAGCTGCGGGTGGCGTTGTATTCACTGCCGCCGGAACTAAAGGCGATGAAGTCTGAAATTGACCGCCTGGCGGCCGAAGAAGAACAGGCTGGCCTGGAGCGAGATTACGAACGAGCTGCGCAGAAGAAATCCGAGCGTTTGCGCCTGGACACAGAGTTTAACCAATTACGCGACCAGTGGGAGGCAGAGCATCACCTGGATGAGGTGGTCGACACGCGCGATATTGCTGAAGTGGTCGCTCAGTGGACTGGGATCCCAGTCAGCCAGATGATGGAGACCGAGGCCCAGAAGTTGCTCCACATGGAGGAGCGCTTGCACGAACATATCATCGGGCAAGATGAAGCGATTGGGGCAATTTCGGATGCCATTCGCCGGGCGCGCTCTGGCTTGAAGGACCCGCGCCGGCCAATTGGCTCGTTCATCTTCATTGGCCCCTCGGGGGTTGGCAAGACCGAGCTGGCGAAGGCCCTGGCGCGCTTCATGTTTGATGATGAAGATGCCCTGGTGCGGATTGATATGAGCGAATACCGCGAACAGCATACTGTCTCACGCCTGTTTGGGGCGCCGCCCGGCTATGTGGGCTATGAAGAGGGCGGCCAATTGACTGAAGCGGTTCGGCGCCGCCCGTACCGTGTGGTCCTGTTCGACGAGATCGAGAAGGCTCATCCGGAGGTTTGGAATGCGCTGCTCCAGATCCTGGATGATGGCCGCTTGACCGATGGCCAGGGGAGGATCGTTGATTTTCGCAATACCGTCTTGATCATGACCAGCAACCTGGGCACGGAATACGTTCGCCGCTCGGGCACGCTGGGTTTTGTCCCACGCAATGCCGGACCCGAAGAACGGGCGGATCAGGAGAAGATCGAAAAGGCGCTAAAGAGCACGTTCCGGCCGGAATTTCTGAACCGGATTGATGAAATTATCACCTTCTCCCCGTTGTCTCGTGAGCAGATGGCTGAAATTGTCGACCTACAGATGAAGGAAGTGTCTGAGCGCTTACAGGAAAGCGGTTTGTTCGTCGAGTTGACGCCGGCGGCGCGCAAATGGCTGGCAGAAAAAGGCTTTGACCCGGCCTTCGGCGCCCGACCCTTGCGCCGGGCGCTGCAAAAATTTGTTGAGAGCCCGCTCTCGGTCAGCCTGTTAAGCGGTGAATTCCAGTCGGGTCAGACGATCCTGGTGGAAGTGGATGCTCAGAGCGACAAACTGGTCTTTCACCCGGTGGGTAAGGACGTACCAGCCGAATTTGTGAATCCTGTCCCGGCCTGATTCGGCCGGCCAGTGCTGGATCAGGTGGAGGAATCGACGAAGGTTCCTCCACTGATCTGGCGATGTATAATTTTCCGCTGTTCATTGAAAGTGAGCTCAATTTCAATCGCCTGGAAGCAGCGTTTTTCGCCGATTAACACCTTCCGGCAGAAGTAAGCCCCAGGCAGATCGCTGTCGTTAGCGCTCAGCTCGTTGCGCAGGTCTATTCGCGCCGGGATGATTTCTCCACAGCGATTGCATTTTGCATGGAGCGTGATGGTAAAGTCAGCCGGGTTGTTTGGACCGGATAACGACACAGCCTGGATAAGTTTCTTGAAAAATCCCATAGGTTTTTTTCTCCCTATACCGGCGCTTCATTCACCGGCGTCGATCAGCCTGGCGATCAGGCTGTCATTGGCGTCGCGAAATGCGCTCACCTGCACCTGGCTGCCTGCCATTGGCGAGCCGTGTACCAGCGACTCCTGACCGAATTGAACCGCAACACCAGCAATCACGAGCTGGTCGGGTGAAAGTTGCTCTAACTTGCCCTGAAAGAAATATTCGCGTGGCCGGATCTGTTCCACCTGCAGCGTTCCATCCGCCTGAAGCGTGCCACTGGCTTCTACCCAGATCCCGCTGCGCACCTGGCCGATAATTTCGGTCTGTGGAGTGAAAACAAGCCGGAGGCCTGAAATCTCTGCCTGCTCGGGTGCATTGGCCTGGTATAAACCTGAAAATTCGACTCTGGCCTGGCGGCGCAGTGCAATCAGGTCTTGTACTTCACCCAATTGGGCCTGGTCATATGCCCGTTCCCTGGCCAATTGCTCGGCCGGTTCGGCCGGTAAGGCGCGCACGGCCTGCCAGGCCAGGTTTTTCAGCGGGTAGAGCAGGTTACCTGGTAGGGCAACCGAGGTCAGGACATACCCCCATAAAACCCCGGCCAGGGCCAGGAGGGAAAAGGCCAGCCAGAAGAGGCGGGAAGCCGAGCGGCTGCGCCGGGTTGGTGGGTGAGTGGTGGACTGGAGTTCCTCGGCTACCTGAAGAAAGGCCGCTCGCTCTTGATCCTCACGGATGGCAGGAGACTTAAGCGTCTCACGATACACCTGCAGAGTTTGGGCGGCCTCCAGGGGAGGAGTTAATAGTTCTTCCCACTGTGGATAGAGCCCGACTACCTGCTCAACTTTCATCCCTGAAAGCAGGTTTTGGAGGCAGACCTCCAATGCTCGGGCCTGGGCTTCGCTGGTCATCAGTTTTCCTCCTCGAGGTGCA
>CAZAGA010000153.1:0-3068 GCA_964484335.1 uncultured Anaerolineaceae bacterium | reverse complement strand
CTCCAATGCTCGGGCCTGGGCTTCGCTGGTCATCAGTTTTCCTCCTCGAGGTGCAGGCGGAGCTGTTCCAAGGAGGCAAACTGCAGGGTTTTGACCTGGTTAGGGTGCTGGCCCAGTAAACGGGCTATTTCTTCGATGGAAAAGTCGGTTGAGAAACGCAGCGCTAACAGGTGTTGCTGTTCAATGGTCAATTTTGATAGAGAACGCCTGACCAGCTGGCTTAACCATTCGGTTTCTTTCTGGATCGCGCCAGCCGGGTTGGCGCTCGACTGGGTTGGGGTGGGGGCGGTCTGGCTGAGAACCTGGTCGGTATATCTTTGGGCTGCAGTGAATAGCAAGCGCGCTGGGTCACTGGCCGATTGGGGTTGTTTTTGCAAGGCAGTTAGGTAATGGTCGAAAACCTGGCGGTGGATTTGTTGAGCGGTTGGCCCAGGGGCAAGGCGAAAATCCAGGTAGCGCTTGAGCTGCGGGGCAAAATGATCATAAAGCTGACCCAGCGCGCTGAGATCGTGCTGGTTGGTTTGTTCGATAACATGCTTGAGATCGGTATCGGTTAACACGACAAGTTGTTCCTGCTGTGCAGAGAGGGACTGCTTGAATTCATTTTATCGTATTTGACGAACAAATATAATATTTCTTCTTACGCTTATGTGACAAAAGTCACATCCCAATTTTTGCCAAAAATGGTATATTAGTAATGTATTAATAATAGCATCTCAACAGACAGGTGAACCTATGAAAATACCCATCATCATTGGCGTTGTCCTGCTGCTCGCGGTGTTGGCAATGGGGATGTATGTCACCGATTTTACCGCCTACCTGGGCAATAATCCGACTACCTGCAACAACTGCCATGTCATGGATTACGTTTATGAGGGGTGGTATCATGCCGGTCATTCTGAATGGACTACTTGCAATGAATGCCACACCCCCCACTCGTTTATTCCCAAATACCTGGTCAAAGCACAATCGGGTTACCATCATGTGACTGCCTTTAGCTTCGGCAACATTCCCGATGCCATCCGTGCAAAGGAAGCCTCTCGACGGGTGGTGCAGGCCAATTGCGAACGCTGCCATGCTGAAACAATCGATAACCTGGATATGGGCTTCAAGTATACCGAAGATGACCCTGGACGTTACTGTTTCGACTGCCATCGCAATGTGGCGCATGGCGAGCGTGGGATCTCGCTATTACCTTACCAACATTCGGAGGAGTATAACAAATGAATAAAACGATCTATATTTTGACGGGCATTATCGTTGTCCTGGCCTTAGGGCTGATCGGGGTATTGATTTTCATGAAAAACCAGCCAGCCCAGACGCGCGGCATCCCACCGATCGTGGAAATTGCTTCTCTCGAACCGAACTCGGCCAAGTGGGGAGAGAATTTTCCCAACCAGTACAGCAGCTTGCTCTTAACGGAAACGAACCGTAACCGGACGACCTTTGGCGGCTCCGATCCGTATTCGAAGCTTGAGCAGGATCCGCGCCTCGTGCAGTTGTTTGCCGGCTACGGGTTCAGCAAAGACTACAATGAAGAGCGCGGCCACATGAATGCCCTGACAGATGTTCGCGCCACCCTGCGAATCAACGAGACCACCCCTGGCACGTGCTATTCTTGTAAGAGCTCAAACAACCCGGAACTGTGGAACAAAATGGGCATGGCAGAATATGACAAGATGCCGTTCGCTGAATTGGGCAAGCAGATTACCCAGCCAATAGGTTGCGCCAACTGCCACGAAGCCGGCACCATGCGTCTGGTGGTCACCAACCCGGCTTTAGAGAATGCCCTCAAAGCCCAAGGCCTGGATTGGACCAAGTTTACCCGCCAGGAAATGCGCACTGTTGTTTGCGGTAACTGCCACGTTGAATATTACTTTGAAGGCGATGGCAAGTTCTTGACTTTCCCGTGGGCTAATGGTCGCAAGATTGAAAATATTGCCCAGTATTATCAGGAAGAGGCCTTCAAAGATTGGGAGCATCCTGATTCCGGTGCGCCGATGATTAAGATGCAACACCCCGAGTTTGAGTTCTTCACCGCCGACAGCACCCATTATAAGGCGGGTGTGGCGTGCGCTGACTGCCATATGCCCTACACCCGCGATGGTGCGGCTAAGTTCTCAAATCACAATGTCCAGAGCCCCTTGCTGAATGCAGAAGCGGCTTGCGGCCAGTGCCATACCGATGTTGCTTACGTGACTGGCCGCGTGGCGACCATCCAATCCCAGGTACGCCAGACGATGGATGCGACTGAAGATGCGATTATAGCCGCCATTGGCGCAATCAAGGCTGCTGCGGCGCTCCCGGCGGTCGACGCCACGCTGCTAGCGGAGGCGCGCGACTTGCACCGTGAATCGCAGCTGCGCTGGGACTTCATCGCGGCTGAGAACAGCATGGGCTTCCACAATCCGGAAGAAGCGCTACGCATCCTGGCCGACGCTACCAACCTGGCCCGCCAGGCCCAGCTCAAAGCGGTCCAGGCAGCTGGCACACCAGATGTGATCCAGACCAGCGGTAATTAAAATCTTGCCGGTTTGTCCGGATAAATAACGCGGGCTGTCCATAATGAGCGTTTGGACAGCCCGCGATTCTTAACTAAAAATCCTTTAATAATTGTCAAAATGCCTTATTCAAGCTAAAATTCAATTATTCAATTTGTATATGCAATGTTTCGAATAAAGACCATCCAGGGAAGGAAAGGGTGCGCAAATGCTCGAAAAAATCGATCTCAGTAAAAACATCGACAAGAAGACCTATAAAAAGATTATGCCGGTCCTGGAAGATCGCCTATTTGTTGTTCAAAAAGCCAGTTGGGACGCGATGGTCCCGGTGGTGATTCTGTTTGAAGGCTGGGATGCAGCCGGGAAGGGCTCATCGATCCAGAAGCTGACTTCGCCAATTGACCCGCGCGGTTATAAACTGTATCCCATCCGGGCAGCGCGTACCCATGAAAAGAAATATCCCTGGTTGTGGCGGTTTTGGTTGAAGACCCCGGCGCGCGGCGAATGGGCGATCTTTGACCGCTCCTGGTATGGGCGGGTGATGGTCGAGCGGGTCGAAAACCTGGT
>CAZAGA010000152.1:2430-8010 GCA_964484335.1 uncultured Anaerolineaceae bacterium | reverse complement strand
GACAGGTTGCGAGCCAATGTCCCGCCAGTCAAGACGCTCGAGCAGCAAACTGAGGAGATGGCAGCGCTCTACCAGGCTGTGATCCAGGAAAAGCAAGCCCTCAAACAATACCAGATTCGCGATACCACCCCGCAAGACAGCCCAGACCTGGTTCAATTTGCCAGCCAGGCTTTTAAAGCCAAGTGGACGCCTGATTTTGTGGCCTGGAAATACTTTCAAAATCCGGCTGGGCGATTCTACGGTAAAGTTGCCGAGCAAACCAACACTTTTCCCGGAAACCAACTTGATGAGGATCAAACCCGCCCGCTTGGTTTCTACGGTAATTTGCCGGTGCGGATGAAATTGGGGAAAACCGCTGTATTGGGCGCCCAGGCCGTGGATGCCATGATCGCCCCAGAAGCGCGCCGCCTGGGTCTGTTTGTCAAACTCAACCAGCAAACTTACCAGGACATGGATCAGGATGGTATTGTCCTGGATTACGCCCTACCCAACCCGGCTTCCCAGGCTGGTTTTATCAACCGCCTGGGCTGGAAAACCGTTGGACAGGTGCCGCGTTTCACGAAATACTTGCACTTTTCCCGGAGGCCTGGTTTGCCCTATACACCGGGGCGTCGATTTGCTAGCGATTTAGAAATTCGCCAGGCAAATCAATTCGATCCACAAGTCGACCAATTATGGCAGGCCGCTGCGACCCAATTCCCAATCGCGGTTCAAAAAGATCACACCTACCTGACCTGGCGTTATACCAAAAACCCCCAGAAGCATTACCTCCTTCTAGAAGCCTGGCGGGGAGAACAGCTAACGGGGATTGCGGTGCTATCCTTCAAAGACCTGGCCCAACATCACTCCGCCGCCCTGGCTGAATGGCTCTTTCTTCCTGAGGATCCAGTCACCGGTAAGGCCTTGTTAACTGTCGCAGAAGGCCAAGCCCGGCTGCGCGGCGCTACCCGGCTCCACTGCTGGATGCTGTCTGCGCAACAGGATGCCTGCCGCTTGTTGCGCCGCGCGGGTTACTTATTCTTTGACGCCAGCCACGGTTTAACCAGTCTCAAGAAACGGTTACCTGGCTCGCTGCGTTACACCAACCCATTGATTATCCGGACTTTACCCGGCGCAGACCTGGTTCCAGATCCAGTCCAGTTCAAGAACTGGTACTTGAGCATGGGCGACCACGATTATTATTGATGAAAATCCTCGAGTACCACGAAATCGTCGCCGGACAACCGCAGGAGATTCATGCCGTCTCCGCCCAGCGCTTCGCCGAGCAGCTTACCTGGCTGAGCGACCAGGGCTATCGGGTCGTACGCCTGGGAGATTGGATCGATCCTGCGGGACGCCAAAACCTAAATGACCGCCGGTTGATTGCACTTAGCTTCGATGACGGTTATGGAGATAATTATGAGCAGGCTTTTCCCCTGCTACAAGCTCAAAATTGCCCGGCGACGATTTTCCTGGTCAGTGCTGCGATCGGGAAAACCAGCACCTGGCGGAAAGGCGCGCTGGCCGAAAGCCCAATGTTGACCTGGGCACAGGTAGACGAGATGCGCCGGGCTGGGATTGAATTTGGGTCGCATACCCTGAGTCACGCCGATCTCTCCCGGCTTGACCCAAACGCTATCGAATTCGAGTTGCGCCAATCGCGGGCAGATATCGAAAATCATTTGGGCGAGCCGGTGACCCTCTTCTCTTATCCTTTCAGCCGGTTCAATCAGGAGATAAAACACCTGGCAGCGCAGACTGGCTACCGGGCCGCCTGTACTTACCAGCCTTTTTATGTTGGCGGGCCTGGCCACGACCGGTTTGCCATCCAACGGGTCGGCATCCTGGCCAATGACAGCCTGGAAGATTTTGCTCAGAAGATCAAAGCCAGCTTGTCCCGCCGGCTAAAGTGGACTCGCTACCGGGTACGCCAATTTCTAAGACCGCTGTTGCGCTTCGATGAGTAAACCTTTGCCCCGGGTGGGAGTTGTTATCATCAACTGGAAAAGCCCTGCCGATACCCTGCGCTGCCTGGCCAGCCTGGAGACATCGACCTATCCAGATCTGCTGGTCACGGTGGTCGAAAACGGCTCTGGCGACGATTCGGCTGACCGGATCAAGCATGCTTATCCAGAGCTTAATCTGCTAGTCAGCCAGCAGAACCTGGGATATACCGGCGGAAATAACCTTGGAATTCGCGACAGCCTGGCGCAGGAATGCGATTTTGTCTTTCTGCTGAACGATGATGCAATTGTTGAGGCACGGACCCTGGCAGAATTAGTCCAGGCGGCCAGCCAACATCCCCAGGCTGGTTTTTTCGGGCCTAAAATCCTGGCCATTGAAGACCCAGGGTTGCTGCTCTCTGCCGGAGGAACCTGGGATGCCAGGTTTCTACCCGCCAACCGGGGCCTGGGAGAGACCGATGCGGGTCAGTATGACCAACCAGAAACAGTAAGTTTTCTTTCTGGCTGCGCGCTGCTGGTCCGGCGGGAGGTCATCGAGCAGATCGGCCTGCTAGACGAGGATTATTTCGCCTATAACGAAGAAGTGGATTGGTGTTATCGAGGCTTGCTGGATGGCTTCCAGGCGGTCTACGTCCCCTCCAGCCGCGTCTGGCACCCCGATACCCGCCAACGGGATCAGGATTCACCCAATGTTACCTACTACACCACCCGCAACAGCTTGCTCTTTGCTCGTAAGCGTCAGGCAGGCATTGGGATGTTGGTGGATTTATATGCGACCTACCTGCGCAGGTTTTTAAGCTGGAGCCTGCGGCCGAAATGGCGCAAGGCATACCATCCAGCACAGCGCGCCGCACTGCGCCAGGCGCTGCTGGATGACCTGCACGGCCGGTATGGTATCCGCCCGGTTGGTTAAGCGTCGTAGCGGCATGCCAGATTTATAGGCCTGCTGAGCGCAGTCGAAACAAGAATTCTTGTTAATGTACCCTAGAACAATCGATGTCGCTTGAACTAAGCATAATCATTCCCACCTACAACCGGCCGGAGACACTGCGCAGAACACTGGACTGCCTGGCGAGCGCTGCCAGGCAAGGGGAGTCGTTCGAAGTAATTATAGTCGATGATGGCTCGACCGAGCCGCTCCGTTTGGACGAACATCCTTATCGAATTACCCTCCTTCACCAGAATCGGCAAGGCCCGACCCAGGCACGCAACCTGGGAGCACAACACAGCCAGGGCCAGGTGCTGGTCTTCCTGGATGACGATATCTGCCCAAGACCCGACTGCCTGACCGGGCTATATCGGGCGGTATTGTCAACCGAGAGAACGATTCTGAACGGCGCCCTGCTGTTGCCTGAAGAAATCTTGCGCAGCTCACCTTTTGCGCGTGCCTTCAATGAACCACTGCCCGACCGGGATATGGAAATCCAGTTTTCCTTCTGCAAGACTGGGTTACTGGCAATCCGGCGGCAGGATTTCTTTGACTTGGGAATGTTCCAGGACCCTACTGGAGGCTGGCCAAACTGGGATGACGTCGACTTTGGCTGGCGCGCCAGCCAGGCTGGCTACCGGATTGTCCTATCATCTACCGCTCAAGCGGAGCACTGGGATTATGCGGCCCGGAATATGAAAGCCGCCGCCCAGCGACTGGAGCGAGCAGGAACTTCAGCCATCCGCTTGTTTCAAGTACACCCATCCATTCAAAACAACCTGCCCATGTTTCGTGATATGTTGCCTGCGCTCAAGGCTGATCCCCTGCCCATCAAGCTTCGCCGGGCTGTCCGCCGGATGGCTTCTAGCCGGTTTGTACTGGCGCTGGTAGAACGCTCTACCTTACTATTAGAAACAACAGCCCCGCTGCCTTTGCTAAAAAAATTATATACCTGGACCTTAGGCGGTTATATTTATCGCGGCGTTCAAACCGGCCTGGCTAAATATGGTGAACGATGACCAACTTCCTACTTAGTCTGCAGCAGCGTTATTCTGGCCGCCAAATGAGCTCCTGGCTGCGTCCATCGCTTGTCCTGCTGATCCTTGCTGCCAGCTATCTGCTCGGACGCAGAGCAACCCTGGACAGTATTTTTATGCTTATCGGCCTGATTGGCGCTCTGATCTTCATCCGGATGCCGATCCTGGCCGTTATTCCACTGGTGATCAGCGCATTCTTAGTCCGTTATGAAATCGGCACTGGAACCCAGACTACCCTCAATCCAGTGATCTTGCTAATCGCCACCTTAATCGGTCTGTGGGTTATGGACATGCTGGTCCTGCAACGGCGGATTTACCTGTATCCATCCAGGGTTATCGCCCCGATTTTTGCTTTCAGCATTATTGCATTGCTTTCCTTCATTGCCGGACAACTACCCTGGTTCTCGTTCGCAACCCAGGTGTCGCTGGCGGCCCAAATCGGCGGACTGATGCTGTTTTTACTCTCCACCGGTGCATTTCTGTGGATATCGCAGTATATGAACGATGTTAAATGGCTGCAGTGGATGGTCTGGCTATTCCTCAGCATCGGAGGTTTCTATATCCTGGGCAACCTGCTGGTGGGAGACCGGATTGGTCGTTTGATCGTCTCGGACTCAACCGGAAGCGTCACCTGGTTATGGCTGGTCGCGCTCAGCTCCAGCCAGGCGATTTTCAACAAGCAATTAAAGCAGCGCGAACGGGTTCTGCTGGGATTGTTGACCTTCTTCACCCTGTTGGCTGGTTGGCGAAACCGGCAATGGGCATCGGGTTGGATCCCAGCCTCAATAGCGTTGGTGGTGGTCATTTTCTTCATCAATTGGCGGTTGGGAATTTTTACCGGCTTATTCGTCGGAATTGCTTTCATTTACCTGAACCCGGAGTCTGCCCAGGAATTCTTCACCCGGGACCAGTACAGCCTATACACCCGCCAGGAAGCCTGGAAAATCTTGCTTGGCCAGATTGCCCGGGTTAGCCCAATCCTAGGCCTGGGTCCATCGAATTATTACAACTACACCCCTCTATTTTCCATCCTGGGTTATTATGTCCGTTTTAATTCGCACAACCAATATGTGGACCTGATTGCCCAGGTCGGTTTTCTGGGCCTGATCGCTTACCTGTGGATATTTGGAGAGGTGGCCTGGTTAGGTTGGAAATTGAAAGATAAGGCTGCGGAGGGATTTGAAAAAGCTTTTGTAATCGGCGCACTCGGAGGGGTGGCTGGCACCCTGGCGAGTGGGATGTTTGGGGATTGGGTGATCCCTTTCGTTTACAACATTGGAATTACTGGCTATCGGTCGAGTGTTTTTACCTGGCTGTTCATGGGGGGATTGCTGGTGATTGAACGCATGGTCAATGAACGTTCAAAGGCTGCCCAAGTCGCTGGCAATTAATAGAAAAACTCAATCGCACTATAATAAATAACGATGGAACTTTCAATCGTGATTGTGAATTGGAATACCTGCGATCTCCTGGCAGGCTGCCTGGAGTCGATTTATATCAATCCGCCAGCCTGTTCTTTCGAGATTTGGGTGGTCGATAATGCCTCGACCGACGATAGTTTGCAAATGCTCCAAGAGCGCTTTCCAGGGGTTAAGCGGATTGCCAACCCGGAAAACTTTGGTTTTGCCCGGGCAAACAACCTGGCGATCGAACAGGCCAGCGGACGGTTGGT
>CAZAGA010000152.1:0-2330 GCA_964484335.1 uncultured Anaerolineaceae bacterium | reverse complement strand
TTGGTTTTGCCCGGGCAAACAACCTGGCGATCGAACAGGCCAGCGGACGGTTGGTATTGCTGCTCAACAGCGACACCCTGGTGCAGGAAAACACACTCACCAGGATGTTAGATTTTATGCAACAGCACACTGAAGTGGGTGCTTTAGGGGTCAAATTGGTTAACCCGGACGGCAGCTTCCAGGCCTCTTACGCGAAATTTCCGACTTTGCTCTCCGAATTCCTGCTCATCGCTGGCCTGGCACAGCGTGTCATTGGACAATATGCACCCAGCCCAGCGCCGCGAGCAGCTGAAGCCCCTCAACCGGTAGATTGGGTCATCGGAGCTGTGATCTTAATCCGTCAGGAAGTGATCCAAAAGGCTGGCATGTTCCGAGAGGAGTTTTTCCTGTACAGCGAAGAGACTGACTGGTGCTGGCGAATCTGGAAATCCGGCGCTTCGGTTTGGTATCTGCCAGACGTCTCAGTGATCCATTTTGGCGGAAGCAGCTCAAGAAAAAGCTCTGTCAAATCCTATGCGCAGCTCTACAAGAGTAAAGTACTGTTTTTCGAGCTAAATTATGGAAAGACTCAAGCAAAAATGCTGAAATGGACCTTCCGTACCGTACTCTCGATCCGCTACCAGGTCTGGCGGATGTTGCAGGGATTGGGTCTGAAAAGTCTGCGCGGTGTGCCTCTAGAACGGCGAATCGAACACGAGAAATTTACTTTACAAGCCCTGTGAGCCGGCCACGAAAAATCCTCTGCCTGCTATCTTGGAGGCCAGCCACCCGCTGGTTATGGGACTACCTGCCCGAGAGTGATGACCAGGTCGATTTCGCCAGCCCCGCCCCTGCAGTGGATCGCTATCCTGGGTATGGGAAATTCCTGAGCTACTACCCGAAATACTGGCAGCTCGGCCGCCAGGTGTTCCCCAGGCAGAAAGATTACGATCTGATCATCGCCTGGGAGGCCAATACGGCTTTACCCCTGGCGTTGATGCGCAGCCTGACCGCGGGGGCCTGGCGAGGCGATGGCGAGAAATACGAGAAAATCCGAAACTCGCAGCCGCCGTTGTTGGTCCTGAATTTCGTTCTAAAAGGTCGTCCGGCGTTAGACTTGCTGCCGCTGATCCGGGTGGCCATGCGCAGCGTCGATCAGATCACCTGCCTGTCCCAACGTGAGATCGACGAATATTCCCGGCTGTTGAACTTTCCACTGGAACGCTGCCGAAAACTGCAAGGGCCCTTTCGAGATCATTTTGAAAATAGCGTCGAAGAAAGAACTCAGGATAATGCATTTATCTTTTCCGCCGGTCGTTCGCACCGCGATTACCGAACGCTGGTTGAAGCAAAAAAGATGCTCGGCGAGTTGGCGTCTTGCTGGGCAGATGTCCCCCTGGTGATTAACGCGCGGCGCTTTAATGTGCGCAGGATACAATCCAGCCCCGGTATCCAGATAAACCCTTTCCTGCCTTTTGAGATGTACCTGGGAAACCTGGCAGCGGCGCGTTTTGCAATAGTACCGCTCTTGCCCGCCAGGCATGCCTCCGGAGAAACGTTTATGATCCAGGCGATGACTGCCAGAAAGGCTGTCATCGCCAGCGAAACCTTCTCAACCCTCGAAATGATCAAGTCCGGCCAAAATGGACTGCTGGTCCCGCCAAAGCAGCCCGAAGCGCTGGCGCAAGCAATGCTCGAGTTATTGGACCGCCCCGATTTTGCCCGGCGGCTTGGGCAAGCTGGGCGTGAGCACTACCTGGCCGAGTGGTCTTTCCCGGTTGTAGCCAAGAGAATCCATCAAATCATCCAAGAATTATGCTAAAAAAGACCTCCTCATCCCGTCTTCTGCTCTTGATTCTCGCCCTGGCAATCCTTTTTCGGGTGATCACTGCTTTCCTGTTGGGGAATACCATTCAGGATTTGCCCTCGATTGCCGACCAGTATTCCTACCATAGCCTGGCCCTGCGAGTCTTGGATGGTCATGGCTTCAGTTTTGATACCAACTGGTGGCCAGCCACCCGGGCAGGCGAACCTACCGCCCACTGGTCATATCTGTACACCCTTTTCTTGGCGGCAGTGTATGGGATGTTCGGCCCCAATCCATTGGCAGCTAGGTTAATTCAGGCGATCCTGGGCGGTTTGCTGATGCCTTTCTTGACCTACCGGGTTGCCTGGCGAGTATTTCGCTACGCAGACAAACCGGCAGATGAATTTCCGCCGATCGGTGAAAGGCCAGCTCGCTTTCCACGCCTAGGGATTTTCAATGAGCTGTGGAAAGATGCCAGCCAGGCCATCCCACTCCTGGCAGCCGCCTGGTGCGCTTTCTATGGCTATTTTATCTACTTCGCCGG
>CAZAGA010000151.1:5588-8057 GCA_964484335.1 uncultured Anaerolineaceae bacterium | reverse complement strand
TTTCCTGACCCGGAAGCCGCACTGCTGGCCGGGATTTTGTTGGGTGTGGAAGCTCAGATCCCGGAGCCGGTGAGCGTAGCGTTTCGTGACAGCGGCACCTCGCACATCATCGCCATCTCTGGATTTAACATGGCGATTGTGGCTGGCTTGTTCGCGGTGTTGGCCAGCCGCTGGCTGGGAAGGCGGCGTGGGGCGCTGGCGGCGCTGCTGGCGATCGTCCTGTACACTCTGTTGGTCGGAGCCGGAGCCTCGGTGGTGCGGGCGGCGATCATGTCAGGGCTGTCGCTGCTGGCGGCGCAGATCGGGCGGCGTGGAAGCGGGTTGAACACCCTGGCGATCACGGCTGGCCTGATGGCGCTGGCTGATCCGGATGTGCTGTGGGATGTCAGCTTCCAACTCAGCTTCCTGGCGACTCTGGGTTTGGTGCTGTATGCCGGCCCGTTGATGGATGGCTTTGTGCGCCTGGCTGAGCGAAAGGTTTCGAACGAAACCGCCCGGCGGATCGCGAAGCCGGTGGGCGAGTATTTCTTGTTCACCCTGGCGGCCTTGCTTACGACGTTGCCCATCATGGTGTTCTATTTTCAGCGTTTGCCGCTGCTCTCCCCGCTGGCCAATGCGATGGTATTACCAGTCCAACCGCTGTTAATGATCCTGAGCGGCCTGGCGATGCTGGTTGGGATGGCGGCTCCAGCGGTTGGAGGCGCGCTGGCGGCTTTGGCCTGGCCGCTGTCGGCATACACGATTCGTTCAGCCGAATTTTGGGCCGGATTCCAGGGGTCAGTCCTGGCTACTGGCGAGATCAGCAGCCTGGCGGCCTGGGCGTTTTACGCCGGGCTATTGTTCCTGAGCTTTGGCCGGCCGCGACAGCTTTGGCAGGTGCTGCGGGCCTGGTTGGCTGGCCTGGGGGCGCGGGTCGGGCAGCCGGGCTGGCAGCGAGGCCTGCTGGCAGGCGTGGTCTCGTCTGGAGGGAAGTTATTGCCCTACCTGCTGGTGGGGTTGGCCTTGTTGACGGTGCTGGTCTGGCGGGCGGCGCTGAGCGCGCCGGATGGGAGGCTGCACCTGACGCTGCTGGACGTGGGCAGCGGAGAGGCGATCCTGATCCAGACCCCCGACGGGCGCAGCCTGCTGATGAACGGCGGATCCAGCCCGTCCTTGTTATCGGACGGATTGGGTCGCCGGCTGCCGCCTGGCAACCGTCGGCTGGATTTTTTGATCGTAGCGGGGATTGAGGACGAGCAAATTGGGAGCCTGGCGCGGGTGCTGGAGCGCTACCCGGCCGAGCAGGTTTTATGGGCAGGGAAGAGCGGAGGAACGCGCAGTGCGCGCGAGCTGGAGGGCTACCTGGCGGGCGAAGGTGTGCCGGTAGTTCCAGCTCAAGATGGGCAAGTGATCGATTTGGGACAAGGCGCCTGGCTGGAGGTGGTCTCGGCCAACCAACGGGGGGCAGCGTTATTGGTGGCCTGGCAGGATTTCCGGGCCTGGCTACCGGTCAGCCTGGATCGTGAGACGCTGGAGACGCTCCAGTCCGACCCGAGGATGGGGAGGATGAGCACGGTACTGCTGACCGGTGGCGGCTATGCCCCGCTTAACCCAGCCGGGCTGCTGCAAAAATACCAGCCGCAGGTTTTTCTATTGAGCGTCGCGGCTGGCGATCGGCGGGGCCTGCCGGATGCTGAGGTGATCGATGCGCTGGAGGGGTACACGCTGCTGCGGACGGATCAGGACGGGTGGATTGAGTTGGCTACGGATGGCCGGCAGATGTGGGTAACGGCAGGGAAGTAAGCAGGTCGCAAATTTCGAGCGGCGCGCCGCGTTCGGGGGCGCGAACAAGCGAGAGGGCTGCCTGGTCGCATTTGTCCAGGCAGACGCCACAGCCCATGCAGGCCTGTTGATCAATAACCGAGCGGTAATCCTTCAGGTGGATGGCTCCGAACTGGCAGTAGGACTGACACTCGCCGCAGGCGATGCAGAGGTCTTCGTCCACCTGGCAGAGATAGCCGGAGGAGGCAAGCATTGGCGAGCCGTGCTGGTGGGCATGCAGCGCCCCGCAGCAGCATTCGCAGCAGTTGCAGATGGCATAGAAGCGGTTGAGCATGGCGTCTTTGAAGAAGGCGTGGTGGACGTGGCCGCGGGCATCTTCGGCGCGCAGGATGTCGACCGCTTCCTGGGCAGTGATCCGGCGGGAGCGCTGGGGATGGTGTTCTTCGACGAAGCTGGCGAAAGGGTCGCCGACGATCAGGCAGACATCCAGCGGCAGGCAGGGGTTTTCGCGCGCGGAGCGGCAGGGGCAGTCCAGGGCCAGGATGTGCTGGGGGTTCTTGAGAATGAGATCGCGCGCCTTGGGATAGGGAATGACTTTTTCCAGGCCAGGAAGTTGGACCGGTTCGTTGATGGTTACCAACTGGGTGGCAGCCTGGAGCGGAACGACTTTGCCGTGATAGCCATCGGCAAAACCGCCTGAGACAGGCT
>CAZAGA010000151.1:0-5488 GCA_964484335.1 uncultured Anaerolineaceae bacterium | reverse complement strand
TGACCAGTTTCTGGTCGGCAGCTCGCAGGGCCTGGATGCCCAGTTCAGCGAGCTGCCGGCGTAAGAAAGGGGCCATTTTTCGGGAGGCGTGGTAGACCTGGTCGAGGGCTGGTGCGTCGTCGTCGGCGGCGATGCGATTGATCGAAAGCTTGCCACAGTCCACGCATTGGTGGATTAGCATTAGTTCGCCGTGGGAAGGCAGAGGGTATTTCTTGACCGCCTTTTTCACGGTCAGCCCGAGCGGGCGCATCTCCGCCTTACAGGCGGCCAGGCGGTCGCCCGGCCGCTTCCAGTCCAGGTGGCGCGACCACAGGCAGTACGGGCAGTGGTTGCGGTTTTGAACGCCTGAGAGGAGCGGGTTGGTTGAGACCCACTGGCCGCAGTGCTTGCAGCGAAAGTCGAGGTTGAGGGTCATCTTGGTCATGGGTCGGCCCTCAACTGGTGGTAGCTTTTGTAGCGCCGCGGGCTGATCGAGCCGGCCATGACCGCTTTGCGGATGGCGCAGCCGGGCTCTTCGTCGTGCTGGCAATCCAGGCCGAACTTACAGCGTCCGACCAGCGGGCGCATCTCGGGGAAGAACAACGCCAGGTCGTCCTGGTGTACATCCCAGGGGCCAAATTCTCGGATCCCGGGTGTATCGACGATGCTGGCGCCTGGCTCTGTCTCGAGCGGAAACAGCTCGAGATGGGTGGTGGTGTGGCGGCCTTTGTGGGTGGCCTGGCTGACCTGGCTGACGCGCAAACCAAGGCCGGGCTGGAGGGCGTTTAGTAGAGATGTCTTGCCGACACCCGATTTGCCGACCAGGACGGAGAGGCGGCCAGCCAGAGCCTGGCGCAGCTCGGGCAGCCCCTGGCCGGTGATAGCGCTGACCAGCAGGACCGGATAGCCGATGCGCCGGTATTCTTCGACAGCTTCCTGGATGTCTGCAGCGACCCGGCCATCCGGATCCTGTACCAGGTCGAGCTTGTTAATGCAGATCAGCGAGGGCAGGTCGAGCGATTCGGCCGAGACCAGGTAGCGGTCGAGTAGATTCCACTTGGGCGGCGGGTCGGCGGCGGCAAAGACCGGCACCACCTGGTCGATATTGGCGACAATCACCTGTTCGAAGGTGTGTGCGCCAGGCATCGGTGCGGGGGTGCGGCGAGTCAGCCGGCTGCGGCGCGGCAGGACTTCGGTGATCAAGCCGCGGCCGTCCTGGGAATCGACAAAGCGGACCTGGTCGCCGACTGCGACCGGGTCAACATGCTCGATGGTCTTGACCTGGCGCACGATGTGGGCCAGGGAATTCGGATCGGCAGTCGGGTACACCAACTGCTTGCGCAGGCGGGTCGAGAGCTCGCAGAGAATATGGCGACCACTGGCCCAGACGGTGTAGTTGCCGATGGTTTTCTTGTGGACAACACCCTGATCATGCCGGGGGGCGGAGGTGCCGGATTGGGGCAGGTCAAGGTCGGAGTTTGGTACAGTATTCATTGCTTAGGTTCCTATCTGTAAAAGAAAAGCCAGTCACGTTACCCGTGGCTGGCTGAAGTTCGAGCAGGGATCCAGGCAGCGCGAGGGGGCGCGGCCTGGCGATTTGATTAAATCAAAAGCCACGGGGTATGGGGACCCCGTGGCTCAACAGGACTCATGGATAGAAATCTTATTGAACGCCAGGGAGGCGCGCCCATACAACCTGATTTGAATCAAGCAGCGATTTAACTTGAGCCATAAAACGCGCCTCCTTCCTCGTGCAAAGATTAGAACGGGGTGAGTTTATCACAAAGAGAATTGAATTGTCAAGGCGAGGCGTTATTTTTTAAAATAAGCCCAAATCCAAACCAGGCTGAACAGCACCAGGGCGGCGAAGACAATCCAGACCATCAGGGGATAGTAAAAGGCAAAAAACAGGTGGCGAGCAAAGCCGATCGCGCCGAGCAAGCTGAAAACGATCTGGATCTGGAGCAGAAGGTCGACCTGGCTGCGCTCTTTGGCGCGCAGGGCGGCGATCGATCCCCAGGCCAGGGCCAGGAAAGCAGCGCCGAGCAGGCGATCGAGCAGCGGCTCAACTGGCGCCCACCCGATCAGTCCCAGGAAGCGACCCGGGATGACCAACAACAGCGCGCCAAACAGGATGCCCAGGATAGCTTGAACAGAAAAAGCAGCTTTTCGTAAGGTCGACATCTTATCCCTCCCCAAACTAGGCTATACCGCTTAAGAGATATTATGACATAGAAGCTGCATCTGTTGCAAGATTATTTCATTTTGGCCGACCGAAGATCAAGTCTTTTTTCCCCATCCTTGCCGCAAAGTGCGCAAAGCGTTCGCACCAAGGATCTTTTCGATCGCTTGGGATGGGTAGTTTTCAGCTACCAGGCGCTGAGTCAAGTATGGGAGTTCTGAGGCGTCTTTCAGATCATCGGGCGGATCGGTGAAGCCATCAAAATCAGTGCCAATTGCGACGTGGTCGAGGCCAGCCTGGTTGACGAAATGCTCGATGGTGCGGGCGATGAAATTCAGGCCGCGCTTGGTCTCGTGAGGCATCAGCCAGTAATTCATGAAGATGGTCCCAACCACCCCTCCGCTCTGCGCTATTTTCTTCAGTTCCCAATCCTTCAGGTTATAAGGACTGGGGTTGATTTCATAGGCGCCAACATGGGTCGCCAGAATGGGCCGGCGATTGCCAACGATTTCATAGATTCGGGCCCGGGCGACTGGCGTACAATGTGAGATATCGATCAGCATACCTAAGTCAACCATTTTCTCGATTGCCTCTTCGCCGAGGGGTTTTAGACCAAGGGTGATATCTCGTTCGTTGCGGAAGCAACCAAATTTCTGAATGGATTCAGGCCAGGGAAAAACCGGATGGACCAACTCGTTTTCGAAAAAGTGCGCCAGGGTTAAGTAAGCCACACCGCGGTCAAACAGGGTTTGAATATGCTCGAGTTTCCCATCAATGCAGTGCCCGCCCTCCACGGCATGGATGAACGCCACTGACCGGTCTGGACCGCTCGAAAGGATGGCTTCTAGCTCTGCCAGGGAATGAGCGAATTTCGCCTGGGTCTTTCCGCTGGCGGGATCGACAGCTTTCTCCAGCGCACTTTCCATTTCATCCAGCATTTGGCTGGTCACATCAAAGTATGGGCGCCCATAAATTTTATTCCAGATTGGACGCATAAAAAAGCGCAAGATCTTCAGGTAGCGGCATTCATCAAAAATGCCGCGTTCGGGTGCATAGACGATCGACAGGAGGATATTCACGCCTCCCTGACGTAATTTTGGGATATTCGTCCGGATACTGAAGGGATCGAAGGCGCTGCGGGAGGGGTATAACCGAGAAGTCAGCGTGCGGTTAAACAGCGAGACATTGAACGAAGGATGGGCATGCAGGTCAAGAATGGTTGCCCTTGCATGGATCTCTTGCCAGTTTGCCATGAGTTCCTCCGGCTATAGTAAAGCAAAAATTTCTTCCAGGGGCGCCCTTTCAAGCTCAACCCTTTGGAATTGAGCCTCTTTTTTACCCCATTTCACCAGGCGCAGCTCACCGTCTTCTAGCTCGATGCCGGTGATATCGCCATCCTCAAACCGGCAACAACCGGTATTAAAGTAGGATGGCCGGGTCTTGATGGTATCGTTGCAAGGGGGGAATTTGGCTTCCCGTTCTTCGATCTCTGCTTTGAGGTAATTTAGTTGTTCGGCGTAGTCAGTAGGGCGTTGTTCAGGTTTGAGCTGAATCAAGCTCGTATACTGCCAGAGAAGTTTTTCCAGGTGGGTACGCGAGCTCCACACAGGCCGGTGGGTATGGCCAGCAATTAAGATCAGCTTGCCTTGTGTGCTAGCCCAATGATACATCTGGGTATCATGTGCGCCTCGCAGGCATTCATCTTGAGATGGACTGGTGCGACCAATACCGGTCAGGATCTGGATTACCCGGTAGATGGGCAGCAGCAGCGGCGGTAAAAACCTGAAAGTGTCTGAGTCTAACGTTCCCTGGTGGCCATGCGCCAGATATAGCTCACCACTGGTATGGGGGCCCGATTGGTAGTGAAATAGCAAGCTGGGATAGATCTTGATTCCTGGGAAATAGGGATCCAGATAATGGCGAACGGTAGCTTCGCTCTCCCAAGAGTCATCGTGATTGCCAATTACCCGGAAATACCGGTCAGGATAAAAGCGTCGCTCGCTTTCAAATACATCTGAATGAGCGGCGAATACTTGGGCGATTCGATTTTCCCACAACTCTTCCGCATCACCCAAGATAATCAGACTATAGCCACGTTGATCGTATTCTGCCAGAGCATGAAGATAGGTGGCCTTGCACGGTCGGAAATCATCTGCACCATCGCCGGCTCCTTTGTGGTGATCGGAAAATAAAACGTAGCGATGACCAGGCGGTAGAGGGTGGGGGCCTGCCTGGCGGGCTTTTTCCAGGGCATGGTCCAGCGCCTGGTTGATCCGGTTTAGTTGAAGGTGGGTACCTAGACCACGTCTGGCGTTCGTGTTGCGTTGAGCAATCAGCCTAACTCCGGCAGCTATGCCCAGGGCCAGGCCGATCAACCCAAAACGTTTTGCCAATGACTTCATAGAATACCTCTCCCTAATTCTTGAAAAGAATTAACGGTGGGCAGAGACAGCAGCGTGCCTGGGTAGTAATTTATTTAACAGAGAGGGGAGTAATGTAGGTTAATTTTACAACAATTGTCCAAATAAATCAAATTCGATTTTTTAACCGGCGCCGAGGTTTTTATTTTCAATGCCCAGGTGGGAAAGGATAATTGCCAATGGCCAGTGGCGATGTTCATCGAAGGCTTTGCGCAGGTCAGCCAGGGCAAGGCTTTTTTCCTCGCGGTGGGAGGTAAAACGCCCTGGCGGGCGGAGCGTGGCCAGATACTCAGCGATGCTAGAGTTGGTGCCATCACTGTTCTGGATGGCTTCTTTTACGTAGTCTTCCAATAAGCGCCGGTAGATGCCGATGTCCATAGATCACTCCTTGATTGACCCCCTAAGTATAATCGGATGGCGGACGGTATGCAATCCAACGATGGTAGAATAGCGGGGAGGAATCTGAAACCGATGCCGCTTGATGATCGACCGACTGTATATTCAACGGAAGCTGATTTTGAGCTATGCCCGCGTTGCAAGCGCTCTCCCTGCCGGTGCGCCAAACCGATCAGCCTGCCGCCGGCCCAGCAGACGGCAGCGATTCAGCGCGAGACCAAGGGGCGGGGGGGTAAGACGGTCACCGTGGTGCGCAACTTACAGCTTGCGCCGGATGACCTGAAGAGCCTGGCAACCCAGCTCAAACAGGTTTGCGGGACGGGCGGGACGGTCAAGGATGGCATGATCGAGATCCAGGGTGACCATCGCGAAAAGATCGCTGCCCGGCTGCGCTCCCTTGGCTATAAAACCAAGTTCACGGGTGGATAGCGCCGGTGAGCCCAGAACATACCCGACCAGGCGGATTTGCCAGCCGGCTCGAGCGGTTAGGGCGCGCTTACCCGCGCCAGTT
>CAZAGA010000150.1:0-8123 GCA_964484335.1 uncultured Anaerolineaceae bacterium | reverse complement strand
GCCACCACCCAGAAGCTGAGTAAGCCGAGCAGCGGGGCTGGCTCCAGATCGCCCGGCGCGGGCATTGGCGCCAGCGGCTGGCGATTATTCATATCAACCATTTCCAGCTCACCTTCCTGGGCTTCCCGCAGGCCGATTTTTTGTTGGAGGGCGCGAAAAGCCTGGCTGAAACGTAACAGCGGCCGTTGCCCAAAGGCGATCAGGAACATACCCAATAAGCTGCCCAGCGCCGGCAAGTATTCATAAACTGGGATCTGCACTGCGAGATAGTAATACCAGGGCTGGCTGCCGCGCTGGACGCCCTGCTGTTTGAGCCAGTAGCCCAAGGAGCCAACCAACCCGGTGAAGAAACCGGCGCCGTTGGTGAATACAGTCGTATAAAAAATGGTGAAGAAGGCATAGAAGATCGCGGCATTGACCAGCCACAGCTTGCGGTTCCAGATCAGGCCGATCAGGATCGCGGCGATGGTGAAGGGGATTAAAAACGCGGCGATGCGCCAGATGTCCAACGACGATAGGTTGGTCACTTCACTGGCATTGGTGGGGACGTTCCAGCCGACAAAATAAACTGGAAAAGCGGAAAGCATCGGGAGTACCAGGCTACCAACCAACACCAACAAACCAAAGGAGCGCTCCTGGCGCAAGCGTTGCCAGGAAAAGCCCCGGATCATCAGCATAAAACCGGCCAGCAAGAGGACTCCGCCCAAGGCAACCAATCCCAAGGCCAAAGGTGAAGGCCCCTGGACCGGTAAAGCCTGGACAGCCTGGCCGGGTACTGCCGGAGCGGCAGTCTGAGCAGCATTCGGCCCAGCCGCCCAACTATGCGACAACAAGAAGAGCTCGGTCGCCAGGATTATCCCCAGGCCAGACAGTAAGATTAACAGGACTGGCTTACGTTTCGTAGGATCGACCCACTCCCGCTTCCACATCTGGTAAAGGAAATAGCAACCCAGGAATACCAGCGCCTGGGCAGTGTAAATGAAAGCGGTTTCCTTGGCGGTGAAATGGAGGACTGTTGCCAGGCTGACATAATAGGTGTACCTGGCCTGACCGGTTTCCAGGTAGCGCAGCATAGCCCATAACAAGACAATTCCGGCGAACGCAGCGTAGGCTTCGTTGCGGACGTAGCGCCCGTAGTAGAGCATATAAGGCGAGATGACCATTAAGGCCATGGCCGCGAACATCCCAGCCCGGCCAAGGTAACGCCGGTAATACCAGACAAAGGCTACACTGGCGATGCTAAAAAGAGCGGCCGGGATACGGGCGCTGGTATCGCTATCGCCAAATAAGAAATAAGACAGGGCGACGACATGCGTCTGAAAGGGCCCGTGCGAAAGCGGGTCGTGCTGGTAGCCCTGGCCGGAAAACAGCGACCAGGAATTATGGTAGACATGAATGGTCTCATCATGGCTCATCACGCGCGGCTCAAGCATCGCAAAGCGCGAAAGAACCGCCAGGAGCAGCAAAGCAACCAGGAGCAGGTTCTCCCAGCTTAGCTTGACTGAACTGAATACCGGGCGTTCAAACCAGGATGGTGAGTTTGCAACCGTGTTATCCATGCAGAATCCTCAAATGGTGGCGGGAGTTTACCCGCCGTATTTACGAGCTAACCCTCACCAGCGATCAGGGCTTTGATTTATTGCGCGGTGTCCTGGGCCGATTCGAGGCGGGACGAGGACTAGGCGCTTCGTTTCGGGCTGACCCCGCTGGGCGGCGACCACCAGCCGGTGGACGGCGAGCGGGTTTCCCACCCACCTCCCCGGATCGCTCCCCGGACTGCCAACGGGCGCCGGAGCGCTCTCCGGGCGGCCGGTTGGCCGGGCGGCTGCCAGGTCGGGGAGCAGGTTGGGCTTTTTGTGGGCTGCTGATGCCCGGCGCAGGGGTATGAAGCGGCTTGTGTGCCGCCCGGGTTGGCGAGGCTACCCGTAATCCAGCTACCTCTTGAGCGGTCAGATGTCGCCATTGGCGGGGTTCGAGGTTGCCCAGCAAAAGGCTGCCGATCCGGACACGAATAATCTTTACTACCGGCAGGCCAAGCCGCAGGCCAGTCTCGCGGATCTGGCGCTTCCGTCCTTCCCGCAGCACTACCCTCAGCCAGGCGCCCTTGCCCGATGCGTTGAGATAATCCACCTGGGCGGGCTGAGTACGATAGCCATCTTCGAGCACCACGCCGCGTCGCCAGGTGGCCAATTGGTCATCGTCCGGCCGGCTGGCTACCAGGACGCGATATTCCTTTTCATGTCCATAACGGGGATGGGTCAAGCAATTGGCCAGCTCGCCATCGTTGGTGAGCAAGATCAAGCCTTCACTATCGACATCCAGGCGGCCGACCGGATAAAGCTGGCCGGGAAGTTCTACCAGGTCGCGCACCGTAGGACGCGGGTCAGGAGCGCTGACGGTGGAGAGGTAGCCGCGTGGTTTGTATAAAGCAATGTAGACGAGTTGCTCGGCAGGCTTGATCGGCTGTCCATCGACCAAAATACGATCCACCAAAGGATCAGCCTTTTGGCCTAAAATTGCCGGTTTGCCATTGACAGTTACCCGGCCAGCGGTTATGAAGTCCTCGCAGGCCCGGCGCGCGCCAAAACCGGCGTGGGAGAGGATTTTTTGTAAGCGTTCTTCCATGTTGAAATTATAATCCTGACGGTTCGTTCTTCTCTTCCAGGGCAGGCAGTTGTTCGAGAGAGTTCAAACCAAAGTATTGTAAGAATTCGGGAGTGGTACAGAATAAGATTGGTCGGCCAACCGCCTCAGCCCGGCCAGCCTCGGTTACCAAGCCTTTGCTGAGCAGGCTTTTCATCACCCCGTCGCTACTCACGCCGCGGATCGACTCGATTTGTGGGCGGGTCACCGGCTGCTGGTACGCCACAATCGCCAGGGTCTCAAGCGCCGCCCGGCTGAGCCGAGAGCTGGCCTCCAAGCCCAAAAAGCGCTCCACCCAAGCGGCAGTTTCGGCGGCCGTGGTCAACTGCACCCGGCCACGATGGCGCTGCAAACGCAAACCGCGGTTTTGACAGTTGGCCAGGTACTCGGCCTCCAGCTCTTCCAGGCCTTGTTCAACTTCAGCGGTCGGTATATCCAGGGCGGCGGCGAGCTGGGAAGCGGTCACCGCGCCAGGCGCGACAAATAGCAGCGCTTCTAAGCGGGCGCTCAAGGCCAACTGGTTTTCGGAAAGATCGGACTCTAGCATGCTGTGATAAAATTCTGCTCGTGAAAAGCCGTTTTCAAATCCAACGGAGGCTGGGCGGTAAACCGTCTGCGCTCCACTTGATGAGAAAGTAAACCATGAAAAACAAACAACCTTTAAGTGTTGCCTTTTTAATGTTGATGGTGCTGGCAATCGCTGCGCTGGCCTGCAACCTGCCGGCGAACAACCTGCTCAACCCGAATGGCGAAGCTGGGGATACGCCCGCCAGCCAGCCGGGCGCCGTCCAACACGTCCCATCCGAAGGATCGGTAACGATCAGCCTGACCGAAGGTCAACTCAACCAGCTCGTCCAGCAAGCACTGCTCGCCAACCCCGGCCAGGCGATCGAAAACCTGCAAATCCGCCTCGAAGCCGGAGAAGCGATTCTCTCTGGCAGCGTTACCCAGCAGGGATTAAGCCTGCCGCTGCGGCTGAAGATCCAGGCTTCGCCCGATGGTCAAGGCGGGTTAATCTACCAGGTAGGCTCGGCAACAGTTGGACCGCTGCCTTTGCCCGAGAGCATGCGGACAGACATCGAAACCGCACTGAATCAGAGCCTCCCAGCGGCAGTCAGCTCGCTGACCAATAATATTTACATCGAGAGCATCGTTATTAACAGCGGGATTATGCAAGTGACCGGTCGGCCCCGCTAAGCCTTGCCAGCCAAGGGATCATTATACCAAAGGAAATCAGACATGCGAATTCTCGTCACTGGTGCAGCCGGCTTCCTGGGCTCCCATCTGTGCGACCGGCTATTGGCTGAGGGTCATGTAGTCGTCGGAATGGATAATTTCATCACCGGCAGCCCGGACAACCTGGCCCACCTGGCGGCTGAGCCGAATTTCTCTTTCATCCGTCACGATGTATCGAACTTCATCTTCGTTCCGGGTAAACTAGACGCTATCCTGCATTTTGCCTCGCCAGCCAGCCCAAACGTGAACTCGCCGCGCGGCTATGTCAACCTGCCGATCCAGACGATGAAAGCTGGCGCGCTGGGCACTCACAACACCCTGGGCCTGGCCCGAGCTAACCAGGCCCGCTTCCTGCTGGCTTCGACCAGCGAGATCTACGGTGACCCGCTTGAGCATCCCCAGAAGGAAAGCTATTGGGGGCATGTCGACCCGATTAGCGAGCGTTCAGTCTATGATGAAGCCAAGCGCTTTGCTGAGGCGCTGACGATGGCTTACCATCGCTTCCACGGAATTGACACGCGGATCGTGCGTATCTTCAACACCTACGGGCCGCGCATGCACCTGGATGATGGCCGGGTCGTGCCGAATTTTGTCAAGCAAGCTCTGGCCGGCGAACCGCTGACCATCTACGGCGATGGATCCCAGACGCGCAGCTTCTGCTACGTCAGCGACCTGATCGATGGGATTTACCGGTTGCTGATGTCGGATGAACATGAACCGGTCAATATCGGCAACCCCACCGAGACGACGATCCTGGAATTCGCTCTGGTGATCAACCGCCTGACCCATAATCCGGGTGGGCTGCGCTACATTGCTGACCAGCGCATGCCGGGTGATCCACAGCGCCGCCAGCCCGATATCTCCCGCGCTCGTCAGGTGCTCGGTTGGACTCCTACCATTGACCTGGAAGCAGGGCTACTGGCGACAATCCCCTACTTTGCACAGAAAATGGGCCTGGCTGCAGCAGAAAAATGACCGTGATCATTTCGAACCCGCGCGAACGAACGCGTTTTCTCCGCTTTGCTGTGGTCGGTGTAATTGGGGCTGTGGTGGATTTCGGGGTGATGAACCTGCTAAGCAGTGGCTTCCATTTTCCGCTCGTCCTGGCCGGAACGATCTCTTTTATTGCCGCGGTAGCCAGCAACTTCACCTGGAACCGTTACTGGACCTACCCCGATTCGCGTTCCAAACCGATTATGCGCCAGTTGGCCATTTTCACCCTGGTGAGCCTGATGGGACTGGGGATTCGGGTTCCTTTGCTAGCCTTGCTTGAGCCACCAATGGAAAGATTTTTCAGCCAGTTCAGCGGGCATCTGCCAGTATTCTCGCCCAATTTTTACGCCGACAACCTCACCCTGGCGATCGCCGTGATTATTGTCATGTTTTGGAATTTTTTTGTGAATCGCTATTGGACCTACAACGATGTCGAATGATTTACAGCCACTCCTGGCCAAGAAAATCAGCGCCTCCCAGGTGACACTTTCGCAGTTAATGCAGCCTGAACATGCCAACAACCAGGGCAATGTCCACGGAGGTTGGATCATGAAACTGGTGGATGAAGCAGGCGCGCTGGCGGCGATGCGACATGCTCAAAAACGAGTGGTCACGATCGCCGTCGATCAAATGGTATTCCGCCACCCGATCCGAACAACCGACCTGGTGATCCTACAGGCAGAAGTGAGCTACACTGGACGAACTTCCATCGAAACCGAAGTCCAGGTACTGGCCGAGAACCCGATCACGGGTGAACGCTGGCACACCAATACCGCCTACCTGGTCTATGTGGCGCTGGATGAAGCCGGCCAACCCAGCGCAGTGCCCGGACTGATCCCAGAAAATGAAGCTCAGCGCTTTCGTATGGAAACCGGGGCGCAACGCCAGGCGCAGCGCAAGGAGCGCTTCCAAAATCCCCACCCGTAACGAGGTAAAGAAGATGATCAGCCACCGCCAACGCCTTGAAGATTGCCTGTCTAACCGCCGACCTGACCGGGTACCGGTCGCCTTGTGGCGACATTTTCCGGTTGACGACCAAACCCCAGCAGGGCTGGCTGCGGCAACCTTGAATTATCAGCAGAACTTCGATTTTGACCTGGTGAAAGTCACCCCGGCTTCATCGTTTTGCTTGAAGGATTGGGGGGCCCACGATACCTGGCAAGGCGCTGAGGAAGGCACTCGCAGCTACACCCGGCGGGTCATCGAGAAGCCCGAAGATTGGGGGCGGCTAACCCGGCTGAATCCTGAGCAGGGTTACCTGGGCGCACAAATCGACTGCCTGAAAATGATCACCGGGGAGCTGGGCGAAGAAACCCCGGTGCTGCAAACCATCTTCAGCCCGTTAGCCCAGGCCAAAAACCTGGTGGGCGGCGAGGCGCTGCTAGCGCATTTGCGGCGTTACCCACAGGCGGTCCACGTCGGGCTGGCGCGGATCGCCGAGACAACCGCGGCGTTCATCCGGGCCGCGCGCAAAACAGGCATCGCCGGTATTTTCTATGCCCTCCAGCATGCGCAATATGGCCTACTCTCGGAGATGGAATTTGCTGAATTTGGCGAACGCTATGACCAGCAGGTCCTGGAAGCGGCAGGAGGCCTTTGGTTGAATATGGTTCACCTGCATGGCAGCCAGGTGATGTTCGAAGCAGTCTCGCGTTACCCGGTCCAGGTGATCAACTGGCATGATCGCGAGACCTATCCCTCCCTGCGGGAGGCGCAAGCACTCTATTCCGGCGGGCTGTGCGGCGGGTTGCAACGGGAGCGGACGATGGTACTGGGCGACCCGACAACCATCCAGACCGAAGCACGCCAGGCGTTTGAAGCCACGGGTGGGAAGCGCTTCATCCTTGGCACGGGCTGCGTGACCCCGATCACTGCGCCGTATGGCAACTTAATGGCCGCCCGGCGGAGTGTTGAGCAAACCAGCCCAGATTAATCAACTACACGCAAAAGTTACGATGGGAACACTCCGAGTTATTGGCGGGAAAGCGCGTGGGCGGCGGTTGAAATCGGTGCCCGGGGACACAACGCGCCCAATCACCGATCGCACCAAAGAATCCCTGTTCAATATTATCGGTAGCGATATCGAACAAGCGCGCTTTTTGGATCTTTTTGCCGGGACTGGCAGCGTGGGCATCGAAGCCCTCAGCCGGGGAGCCCGGCAAGTGCGGTTTTGCGATAAGGCCCAATCGGCGGTGCGGACGATCCGCGAAAACCTGGCCAGCACCGGCCTGTTGGAACCGGGTTCAGGCGGTAAAGCCGAGGTGCTCCTGACCGATGCATTCGCGTACCTGGAGCGACCGGCGGATATCCCGTTCGATTACGTGTATATTGCACCGCCCCAATATAAGGAAATGTGGAAACGGGCGATCCTCAGCCTGGATGAGCATCCGGAATGGATGAGTGAGGACGCCTGGGTGATCGTCCAAATTCACCCGGTCGAGTTCAGCGAAGTGGAGTTACGCCACCTGGTCGCCTTCGACCAGCGCCAATACGGCAGCACCCGGCTTGTTTTCTACCAACGCAACTAAATCTCAAAAACGTAGCCCGTCCCGCGCACATTGGTAATCCAGTTTTCACCATTGGGAAAGACGGCTAACTTACGCCGCAGCCGGCTGACCAATGGACGTAAGACCTCCGGGGCCTCCCAATCACTGGTTTCGTAACCCTGGACCATTAAAACCAGGTCGCGGTGAGAAAGCACCTGGCTGCGGTGGTCTAAAAGCACCTTCATTAGCTTGCCTTCGGTGGGGGTGAGGGTGATATGCGTATTGCCACGCCAGATCTCGCGCCGGGCCAGGTCAATTAACACACCATTTTCCAGGGTGATGGTCTGAGTCTCGGCCAACTGGGTCGATTCCAGGCCTTCTGATTCTTTCAGGCGCTGGAGCGAGGCATCCAGTTGTTCCAGCAGCATCCGGCGCTGTTGCTGTTCCGCCCGGCGAGCCAGGGCGCGCGCCACGCTGCTCAGAATTTCACTTGACGAGGCCGGTTTTAACAAGTAATCATGCGCTCCCAGCCGCAGAGCCTCAATCGCCGACTCCAGGGAGCCATGCCCGGTGAGCAAGATGATCTTCGTATCTGGGGCCAGGCGGTTCATGGCGCGAATTACCTCGATACCATCCATCCCTGGCATTTTTAAATCCAGCAGCAGCAGGTCAAAATTTTCTCCCTGGACCAGTTGTAGCGCTCCTACTCCGTTGACCTCAGTTTTGACTTCGTAGCCTTCCAGCTTTAAGATTTCTTCGAGCGAA
>CAZAGA010000149.1:0-8291 GCA_964484335.1 uncultured Anaerolineaceae bacterium | reverse complement strand
GAACATTTTACCACCTTGTCAAAGGGTAACGGGTCAGGTATAATCTTCAGGCTTGAAAAATCGGGGCGTGGCTCAGCCCGGCTAGAGCGCTGCGTTCGGGTCGCAGAGGTCGGAGGTTCAAATCCTCTCGCCCCGACAGGCAAAAACAATCCCAACATGAACAGGGGGTGCGGTCAGACCGCACCCCCTGTTCGTGTTAAAATATATAATACAATTATGGTATTATTTATCTGGTAATTACGAGCGAAGAACGATTTTTACATAAACTTTGCGTCGCTTACCTTGAATAAACATTAAACCTGCGGTACACTGAACCACTTGAAATGGTCATTGCAAAACATCCCCCAAAGGCTCTTCGTAGAGGTGAAAAAACCCACGAAGATATTTTTGTTGATTTCCCAGTGATCGCTCCCGGCTGCGGCTGATCAACACACACAATGGAACAATTCGCCTGATCTGAATCAAGGAAACAGCACCATGGCAATCTACTCAAATGACTCAGAAACCGATTCCCTACCTCAAAAACAGCGCATGCTACAAACTCGTCACATCGAGATGATTGAGGAGGCATTACGCTCGGTAGGTGAATACGGTGAAGTGCGCCTGGTGGTAGAAAAAGGAAAACTGCGCTTCTTGATCACCCAGAAAAGCGTCGATGCATTGAAATGGCAGCCTGGCAGCCTGGATGCCAAACCATGAATTCCACAGGACCTGTGGAATTCTTGGATTAGATCCAACTTAATCGAAGATAAAAATGAAAAATCCGGTCATGTCGGAAGGGCGGAGCGCGGCAAGTGATGCTTCCAAAACTGGAGGTTTGGCGCAACTCAGGCTGTACCTGTCTCGGCAGGCAGTCTCCCCAGGTCGCTATATTTGGGAACAAAGCATCCTGGCGCTAGCTAGCTGGATCCCTACCCTGGCGGGCATCGCGATCCGAGCAGTGCTCTACAAGCTGATTCTGAAGATGAGCGGGATCGCTGCGATCGAGAAAGGGGTCCGTTTACGTTTTACCAGCAACATCCGCTTGGGTCGCGGCAGCTATTTGGATGAAGGCGTGTACATCCATGCCTGTCCGGGCGGGGTAACAATTGGCGAGAACAGCCTGGTGATGCATGGTGCGGTCTTGCATGTCTACAATTTTCGGGGTATCCCACACTCAGGCATCCAAATTGGGCGAGACAGTCTGATTGGCGAGTATAGCGTCATTCGCGGCCAGGGGGGCGTGACGATCGGCGACCGGGTGTACACCTCCCCAATGACCCAAATCATCGCTGTGAATCACGTTTTTGACGATCCGCAGCGACCTTTCATAGAACAAGGGATTACCGCACAGGGAATTGTGATTGAAGACGACGTATGGCTTGGATCCAATGTGGTGGTGACCGATGGGGTACGGGTTGGACGTGGCTCGGTGGTCGCAGCCGGTGCAGTGGTTACCCGGGATGTTCCAGCGCATACCGTGGTTGCTGGCGTTCCAGCCCGGATCATCCGAACGATTGATGGATCTGCCAAACCTCCTGAGCGAGAAATTTCCAAAGCCGAGGGGGAAAGCCCCAGGCAGGTATATTATTGAACAGCGTGGACGAGGCATTAATCGCTCCCGCCTAACAACCTGACCTGAATAATGGAGGGAAATCTTATGGAACACCTTGAAGTAGAACCAATTACAGATCGACCCCGGCAACTCGGGCAACCTGATGAGGAGAAACCAGACGCTCTCCTTCGGCAGCCTGGTCTGTCCGTGGTGATCCCGGCTTATAACGAAGAGGATGGGATTGCTGAAATTGTTGATCGGGTAATCGCCGTTAAACCAGCCATGGCAGCCGCAGGATTTGACCTGGACCTGTTTGTCGTCAACGATGGCTCACGCGACCGGACGGCTGAAATCGTCACCGCTCGAGCGCAAGCGATCAATACCCAAGACGAAACGATTCTGTACCTGGTGGAGCACCCACGCAATAAAGGCTATGGCGCGGCGTTAAAAACCGGCTTCCAGGCAGCCACCGCGCTGCATAATGCTCAGTCCAACGGAGGCGAAAAAAGGAGCGATGGGTCATCCAATCCCGAACGGTTGATCGGCTTCCTGGATGCAGATGGCACCTACCCGCCGGAATTCTTTCCCCAGCTCTGCCTGGCAGCCAGCCAGGGAGCAGACCTGGTGGTGGGCTCGCGCCGTTCGGGGGCAAGCAGCGAGATGCCTTTTGTGCGCAGGGTGGGCAACTTGATTTGGGCCAGCCTGGTTAGCTTGTTGAGCGGCCAAAGAGTGATGGATCCGGCAAGCGGGATGCGGGTTTTTAACACCTCGACCCTGGAGAAGCTGTACCCACTACCTGACGGCCTGAATTTCACCCCGGTGATGAGCATGCGCGCGGTGCACGAAGGCGTTAAGCTGCTTGAGCTGCCGATCCCCTACAAGGAACGATTGGGGCGCTCCAAGCTCAACATCGTCAGGGATGGGTTACGCTTTCTACAGACGATTATTTGGACCGCGCTCAATTACAATCCGGTTCGTATCCTGGGCGGCATCGGCGCAGTGATGGCTGGCCTGGGGGCGATCATTGGGCTGATATTAATTGGAATGCGCCTGGCCGGGGTCACTCAGCTTGGGCCTGGAGGGGTAGCAGCCACTTTCACAGCAGTGGTGCTGGCGCTGGGCGGGATTAATTTATTTGCCCTGGGGGTTACATTTAATTACCTGGTGGCGTTATTCCATAAACGGCCGATCCGGCAAGGCTTGTTCGGCAAGCCTATACTCAAGACACCACTGGAGACGCACTTCTGGTGGATGGGGCTGTTAAGCATCCTGAGTGGTTTAGCGATCGGCCTGACTAGTTTTGTCTTGGGCCTGGGAGGCTGGTCGATCGAGCGATTGTGGCTATACCTGCTGGCAGGCAGCATGACCACCCTGCTCGGATTCCAGTTATTCACATTTTGGGTGATTGTCCAGGTGCTCAATGAGCTCAGCCAACGTGAAATCCAAATTCAAAGCGACCTGGAGGCAAAATAAGGTGAGCTTGATCCGTTCGCGTATTCTTCCCATCCTACTCGGGGTAATGCTTCTTACAAGCTTACTCCCAGCCTCCGCCTTCCGAGCGGCAGGGCACTTTCAAGCCCAAGACGTGCAGACCACCTGGTCTACGCCTGAGAATATCTCCCGTTCCGGGGCAGCCAGCCAGCCGAGGATTTTCAGCGGCCCAAACGAGGCGCTACAGGTCTTCTGGATCGACCGTTTTGACGGCCTGGTAAGCTCAGTTTTTGACGGGCAAAGCTGGTCGCAACCGGTGATTACACCGCTTCTCAACGGTCCTGCCCAGATGCCAGTCATCCTATACGACCGCTCTGGCTGGCTGCATGCTTTCTGGCAAGCTCCGCCCAGCCCTAACAGCCCTTACAATGCCTTGTACCATGCCAAGATGCTGTTTGGCGACTCCTTCTGGACTACGCCTGAATTGTTGGCCGAGGATGCGTTAGCCTACTCTATATCTGCCCCGGTCAGCGGAGGACTACGCCTGGCTTACGTGCGCCGGATCAATACACTGGTCAGCCCGTCAGGTGTTTACGTTAAACAACTGCTTACCGGTGGAACCGGCTGGGGAGCTGCCCAAAATATCTACTCATCGATCTACTACCGCCTCCTGAGTCCGGGAAACCTGGAGATCAGCATCACAGATGACGGCGGATCGAACCAGACCGTGATCTGGAACGACCCTTACCTTGGGGAGACCCTGGTAGTCCAGGGGAGTTATTCGAACCAGCCTGATCTGGTTGCCTGGCAAGAACCCCAAATCTTCGAAAACCAAATCGGCCCGATAGCCAACCTCCGCCAGGCAGCAATCCCAGGGCAGCACTTGAGCATCTGGCAGGCTGCCAACCTCGGACGCTGCGGACTGTACCAACAGGCCTGGAATCGGCCCGAAACCGAAGCGACGGTAAATCCAACACCCGCGGATACGGCAGGCACAACAAGTTTATCCCCGGCGACCGGTTGGAGCAGCCCGGAGCAAATCTATCCTAATCTCGAAGCCTGCCCGCTGAATGATGTTTTCTGGGCTGAGCCAGACGAAGGGCGGATTTACTGGTTATGGGGAGAAGGGACCAGCAGCCTGAGCCTGTCAGCCTGGGATGTTGAAAAACAACAATGGTCGATCCCGGTTATCGAGAACTTCAGCTTTGACAATCCCAGCCGCACAGGCCTGGTGGTATTGACCGACTTACACCTAGCTTTTGGGGCTGGCCGGCTGGCGGTAGCTGGATATGACTCAACGGGTGAGATCTGGGCCACTCAGCTTGAACAACCAATCACTGAATTCGTCTATGCCCCTGCGCCAGCCTGGGGAAAATCCTTGGCAGTGCTCCAAAGCAACCAATCCGCCGACGAATTCGCCCTGGCAATGGACAGCAGCGGCCGCACGCACCTGGTCTTTGCGCTAGGTAACCCCGCAAATGAAACCTTGCCCTGGTTGGGCGCATCCCTGCAGTATTCATCCTGGGATGACCTAGCTAACACCAGCGGTCCCAGCCAGGTTGAGCTGACAGAAATCATCCGCAGTAAAGCGACTGAGATCATCCGCCAACCAACGATATTTTTAGATGATAAATCTGACCTGATCCATCTAGCCTGGAGCGGTGGGGAACAAGGCGACATTCTTTACAGCCGGGCGCCGATCGAAAAAGCTGGGGTGGCCAGTGAGTGGTTTCCAAGCCAGGTACTATCAACGGATGCTTACGCATCCTGGCCACAGCTCCAACAGGATGCTTCAGGACGATTGTACCTGACATATGCTATTGCGATAAATGAGGAACGGGGGATTTACTTAACCACATCGACCGACCGCGGCCAATCCTGGGAAATCCCCGAACTCATCTTTGATGCAGCGGGGCAAGGCCTGAACAGCATCGACCATCCATCCCTGGTGGTTACCCCAGAAGGATCGCTGCATCTGGCCTGGGCAGAGACATCCATTAGCGGCAACCAGGTTCCCCAAGGGATTTTTTATATGAATTCAACCGATGGAGGGCTTACCTGGAGCGACCCACTTGTCCTGGCCGGGCCGGGCAATGATTGGCCACGGGTTGTCCTGAGCGGCAGTCAAATCCATTTGCTTTACGCCCAGGGTAGTACCGACCGGGCTACGCTGTGGGAGAGGACACGCCCCTTGACTGGAGACGCCTGGAGCCCAGCCGCTCGCATCCCGGGCTGGAATGAGATCAGCCTACCCTTTGGTGCGACTGTCGACGGTATGGGCGAACAAAGCAGCCTACACTTAGTTGGGGTCGACCCTGAAGACGGATCTTATTACTACAGCCTCTGGCACGAAAATAACTGGAGCAGTGTTGAAAAAGTAACCCAATCCTATGGACGCAACCCAGGGCGGGGACTGTTAGCAACCACCCGGTTACAAGGCGGAAAATTAGTGGTGGCCTGGCTCAGCCAGGTAGACGAAAACGGATCTCAAACAACTGGTGCAGCAGAGAAAGTCAACCAATTGTTTATCAATACGCGCAGCATCAGTGCGTACGAAATCTCGGAAAGTCCAACTGAAGTCCCGACCCCGACACCAACTGCCACACCCGCGCCTACTGCGACGATCGCCATTCCCACGCCCACCCCTGATTTTAACCTGATTCCCGCACCATCCTCCGGGACTACCCAACTACCTTTGATTCTAGGGGGGACGTTGGCTGCCCTGTTTGTGGTTCTATTTTTCACCTGGCGCCTGGTCTTCTCCCGGCGCAAGTAAGACTTTATCGGTTTCTCTGACATTCAAAGGACGAGAGGAAAATCATGGACGTTACCAGCAACCCTACGGCGAAAGTGTCACCAGCTATCTATCCAACAGCCAACCCTTCAGCAAGGGTTCACCCCCCTCCAGAAAACCGCCATAAATTCCTGATCACCGGGGGAGCTGGGTTTATTGGCAGCCACCTTTCGGAGCTTCTGCTCGAACAAGGCCAAAACGTGATCGCAATCGATGATCTCTCAACTGGCCGGTTGGCGAATATCCAACATCTGCGCTCCCACCCTAATTACCAGTTTGTCCGGGAGACGATTAACAACGCCCTGGTGCTAGACCGGCTGACCAGCGAGGCGCACACGGTGATCCACCTGGCAGCCGCGGTGGGTGTGAAGTTGATTATTGAGGATCCTGTCCATACCATCCGGACCAATATCATGGGCACAGAAGCAGTCCTGGACGCCGCCAATCGGTATGGTTGTAAAGTTTTGATCGCATCTACTTCAGAGGTCTACGGCAAAGGCGTCAAAGTGCCTTTTCGCGAAGAAGATGACCGCCTGATGGGTCCGACCACGCATAACCGCTGGGCTTATGCCGCATCAAAGGCCGTGGATGAATTCCTGGGACTGGCCTACCAAAACCAATTCGGCTTACCTGTGGTGATTATGCGCCTGTTTAATACGGTTGGCCCACGCCAAACCGGTCAATATGGGATGGTTGTACCGCGGTTTGTCCAACAAGCTCTAAAAAACGAACCGATCAGCGTTTATGGAGACGGGGGCCAGTCGCGTTGTTTCGCAGATGTTGCGGATGTGGTGTGGGCTATCGCCCGGCTGGCATTCCACCCGGATGCCCCGGGCCAGGTGTTCAACATTGGAGCGACCCAGGAGATCAGCATCTATGAGCTGGCGGAACGAGTGATTACCATGACCGGCAGCCGTTCGAAAATCCAACTGGTGCCCTATTCGGAAGCATATGCCCCAGGTTTTGATGATATGCGCCGGCGGGTGCCTTCAATCGAGAAAATCAACCGCTTGATTGACTATACGCCCCAATGTTCGTTGGATCAGACCCTACAACGGGTCATTGAGTATGAACAGCAACAAATGGGACTGTAGCAACACCTTCATCGTCATCCCGGCTTATAACGAAGGCCCGATGATCGCAACCGTCCTGGAGGAGGTGCTACAGCTCGGTTGCCCGGTCGTTGTCGTGGACGATGGCTCGCAGGACGATACCTATGCCCAGGTCGCTGCGCTGCAAGCCGGGCGACCGATTCACCTGCTGCGCCATCTGATCAACCTCGGTCAGGGCGCCGCACTTGCAACCGGCATCCAATATGCCTTGTTGAAAGGTGCCCAGATCATTGTGACCTTCGACGCTGATGGACAACATCGCGTCGAAGATATCCCTGATCTGGTCGAGCCAGTCGCCACAAGCCAGGTCGAAGTTGCCCTGGGTTCACGGTTCCTGGCCGGTAAGCAAGAGATGCCAACCAGCCGAAGAATTTTATTAAAAGCCGCCATCTTGTTCACTGGACTGACTGAGCGGATCTGGTTGACTGATGCCCACAATGGCTTTCGAGCCTTGTCTACCAAGGCTGCCAGCCAAATCCAAATCACCCAAAACCGGATGGCGCATGCTTCTGAAATTGTCAGCGAAATCGCCCGCTTGAAATTGAGTTATATCGAAGTGCCGGTGCACATTCGTTACACTGAATATTCCCGCCTGAAAGGCCAGCGCGCGGCGGACGCCTTGAATATCCTGATTGAGCTGATCGAGGAGCATATTCCATGATCCCCTTCCAGGCTGTTCTACTGGTTCTAATTGTACTGTTGGGAATTTTTTTCGTCCGCCGTTCCCGCTCCCGGCTGGCCAACCGCACGCTCAGCATCCTGATGGTGCTGATCCTGGTAGTTTTCGTCATTTTTCCAGACGTCACCACCTGGATTGCCAACCGGTTGGGGATCGGGCGGGGGACAGATTTCCTATTCTACACCTTTGCACTGTTCGTCCTCTACACCCTGGGGTTGATCGCGATCCGGATGCGGGAGCAAGATCGGAAATTGACGCAGATCACCCGTAGCCTGGCGATCCGGGATGCCCGTTCCCCGCTTCCAGCCGCGGTGCAAACTCCAGATAACGAAGCCAATCCAGGCCCGCTGAGCGCAGTAGAAGCGAGCGCAGTCGAAGTGAAAGCATCCCAACCCGGCACCCTTGAATGACTGAAACTGGTAATAAACCACTGAACCGCATCCACCCCACTGCCGAGGTTTCTAGCGGCGCTCGCTTGGGGCAGGGCATCCAGGTCTGGCACCATAGCCAGATCCGCGAAGGTGCTGAAATCGGGGATTACTGCATCCTGGGCAAGGGTGTCTATATAGACACTGGCGTGCATTTGGGCAAAGCAGTGAAAGTCCAAAACTACGTCTCGATTTATCACGGTGTGACGATCGAAGACGGGGTTTTCATCGGCCCGCATGTTTGCTTCACCAATGATTTACAACCGCGGGCGATCAACCCGGATGGGAGTTTGAAAAAAGCAGACGACTGGGT
>CAZAGA010000148.1:0-8319 GCA_964484335.1 uncultured Anaerolineaceae bacterium | reverse complement strand
ATGGAAATCACCGTCACCACCCCTGCCCTGCTCTTCCCGGCGATCTCCCTGCTGCTATTGGCTTATACCAATCGTTTTTTGACCCTGGCCAACCTGATCCGCGAGCTGCATGCCAGGTATAAAGCCCACCAGGAGGATATCCTCTTAGCCCAGATAAAAAACCTGCGCTACCGGGTGGTATTGATTCGCAATATGCAGATCTTCGGCGTGGGCAGCTTTTTCTTGTGCGTCACCACCATGCTGGCCTTGTTCCTGGGCAGCGAGATGATCGGCAAGATTCTGTTCGGCGCCAGCCTGGGATGCCTGTTGATTTCACTCGGCTTGTCGCTGCGCGAGGTGCAGGTTTCGGTGGATGCCTTGAATTTTCGCCTGAGCGATATTGAGAACCTGACTCAGTAGGTCGACTGCGCAAACAAAAAGACCGGCGCAGGCCGGTCTTTTTGTTTGGCGCAGGTATCTAATAATTTTTATTTACAAATGGCAGGAAAGAGGGCGCTTCCTGGAAGGGTGTGGCTTTCAAGCCATAGATATCCAGGCCGTTGCTGCCGCTCGCCACCACCGCACCATTCACCAGGGAAATCTTGTACCAGCGCCCATTCGTGCATCCGATCACCAGGTGGCCGGTCTTCAGGTAAGCCAGGCCAGTGCCACCATAAGAGCAGTTCGTGACCGGGTTGGGAAGCTGGCGTAAGATGTTTCCATTGGCAGGATCGAGCCCCAACAGATTGGGATCATCCAGGGTCCACAGCACTCGCCCATCAAAAGCCAGGCCTTCCGTGCTGCCTGGGCCAGGGATGGTACGCAGCAGGGCCCCATTGGAGGTTTTGAAAAATTTTATCACGCTTGGGGAACCGGAGAGGTAGATAGCCAGGTCGTTATTGACCAAATCCATCCCTTGCAGTCCAGCCAAGGAGGCAGACCAGCGTAACTTTTCTTCGCCGTTGTAGTTATGTCCAACCACTTCCTGGGAAGTAAAGTGACCGGTATAGATCAGCGCGCCATCGGTAGCGATCCCATTCGGCTCGGCCGCTCCAGCCGGCAGGCTGGCCTGGTCAATCAGGTTGTGATCCAGGAAATGGACCCGGTCATCGCTCCAGGTTGCCGCTACAAAGGTGGGCGGCACGCGCTTCAGGCCATACATATCCAGGTTGTTATCACCCTGGGCAAGCACAGCGCCATCGCTTGCCGAGACATGATACCATTTGCCATCCGTGCAAGCGATGGTAAGCTGTCCAGGCGGGTAGGCGGTCAGGCCGGTGCCACTAAATTCACAGCCCGAGGCAGCATTCGGAATCGTCCGCACCAGGGCGCCGTCGCTCGGGTTCGTAGCAAATAGCAACGCATCCCCTAACTGCCAAAGCAGCGTGCCATCATAAGCCAGGCCTTCGACGCTGGCCTGACCCGTAACCGAGCGCACCAAAGCCCCGCTGCGTGGGTTGAAGAAATCAATGACTGGGGTGGGGGTAATCGACCGGTAAATCGCCAGATCGGCGCCGACCAGATCCATCCCTTGCAAGCCACTCAGAGCGGCAGACCAACGGAAGAGCTCATTCCCGTTGTAATCATGAGCAATCACCAGCTGTGGGCCAAAATGACCGGTATAGATGACCCGTCCATCCGTAGCAATGCCATTTGGGCTGCCCGAGCCTTCGACAAAGCTGCCCAGGTCGATCAGGTTACGATCGAGCAGGTGAATTTTGTTATCTGACCAGGTCACAGACACATAGGTTAGAGGAGTCTGGACATAAGCCAGGCCACCGCCCATCCCACTGATCCCAGTCGGGCCGACTGTGGTCACTGCCGCGCTGACGGGGTTAATCCGGTACAGCGTATTCCCCTGCACTGGACTGACTGCGTACAGGACGCGATCGATCGGGTCGTAATCCAACCCGGCTGAGTCCCAATTGCGCCCGGTGTTTCCGACCGTGCTCCAGGCATTTCCGGCGACATCGTAAACCACCAGGTTGGTCCCATCGCCGATGCCATAAATTTTGTTGTTGAACGGGTCGGCAGCCAGGCCCTCTACATCAAACGAGGGATTGACCAGGTCGGTAGCAATTGTCCCCGTCGCTGGATCGACCGTGAAAAAATCGCTATTGAGGATCCCATACAGGACCTTGGTGGAGATATTGAAGGCCATGCCCTCCATACCGGTCGTGCCGCGTTGGGTGGCGCCGCTGCCATCAATCGGAATCACCAACAAGCCAGCCCACATTGAGCCATATAAAAAATTCGGATTCTCGCTGGGAGCCAGCCCAACCGTCGAGCTACTTACCCCTGATTTTCCGATCAGAGTTGCCGTACCGGTGGTTGTGTCCAGGCGATACAAGCCGTTGGCATTACTATCCTGGCTAAAATAGAGGATGCCATGTGCCGCGCGGGTTGAATTGGATTCCGGGGCAGCCGGTTGAATCGCCGGCGAGCTACTGGATGAGTTTAAGCCCCCGGGGGCAGGTATTTGACCTTCCACAGGCTGGGGAGCGAAAGGCGCCGGCGGCCAGTTTGGCGTAGGCGGCTGTAGACCCGCCTCGCCAAAAGATTCAGATGAGTTGCCCCCCCAGCCCTCGACTTGCGCCGCTGGCGGGCCTTCACCGGGTTCGGTATCAAGACCGCCTTGTTCTTTCAAAGAATCAGATGTTACCGGCGGTTCCTGCCCGATCCCGTCGCTCTGCGCCTGCGCCAGGAAGGACGTGACGGGCAAAGCCGGCAAGCACAGCGCTAGAATCAAAATTACCAATGCAGAACGCACCGGCAATCGAGGATGGCTGATCATTGGTTCCTCCTATTCGGGATGTTGAACAAAGAAAAACACAACCCTGCTGGTCGAAGATAGATGATCTCTTCGAAGCAGATCATTCGTCCGCGCACTTGACCGCGAACGGCAACCATCTGAGCTGCATCTGAACACATCATAGCATAATGAAGAACGAAATTCAACTGGCAACCCACCAGCAACCTGGGCTATAATTAGCCAGACGGAGGTAATTGATGACCGAATCGCCTTCCCTAGAAATTATTGCTCAAATGCAACGCTGGTTCGCCGTAGAGTGCAACAATGCTTGCTGGGATCTAATCGAGCGAAAAGAACGCAGTCCCCGCGAAGATCGCGAAATGCTCTACTGCGCCTACGCGGCAGCCTACCACTGGAGTAAAACTGGGACGCCGTTGAATGGTGCACGAGCTGAGCTGGCCCTGGCGCACACTCACGGCTTGCTCGGGCATGCCAACCTGGCGCTGGAATATGCCCGTAGCGCGCTGGAATATTTTGAGAATCACCCGTGCGAAGATTGGGACCTGGCTTTTGGTCATGCCGCACTGGCATTTGCTGCAGCGGTGGCGAGCGACAAGGTAGACCACGCCTGGCATTACGCCGAAGCCAGGCGGTTGGGAGAGGCGATCGCTGATCCCCAGGACCGGGCGATCTTCATGGATAGCTTTGCCAGGATTCCAGCTCCCCGGGAATAAATGGAGACATTCAGCAAGGTCGTCCTGGCATGGATCGCAGCCGCCCTGGTCACGGCGGCTTTAGCGCTGACATGGACAGAACTGGCCCAGAGCGAGTTACGAGCCCAACTAATCCTGGGCAGCAGCCTGGTGATTTTGCTCGGCCTGGCGCTCATCTATTTCCTGGAGGTCCAGAAAAAGAAAATCCGCCTGCAAACCTGGAGGCTGACCCTGGAAGACTGGCAGGGCAGGATCCGGGAAAAGCAAGCGCCAGAGAACCAAATGGCCGGTCAAATCAGCGGGGGAGCTTTGAAGAACCTGGCCAGGCAGGTCTACCACCAACTTGGCTATCGCAGCCTGGCCAACGAACACCCTGAGGATCCGAACGAAGCGCTGCTATTCATCAACCCGGCCGGCGAACTGGAAGTTGTGCTCTGCTGGCAATCCAGCCAAACCGCCGGCCTGGAGCAGATCAGCAAGCTGAATGTCCTGCTTAATCGGGTTGGCGCGGTGCGGGGTTACCTGTGGTCGCCTTCCGGCTTCAGCACTGCTGCAATCTACCACGCCCGGGGGAAACCAATTCAGCTGGCCGATGAGCTCGACATCGGCCGGCTGGTGGACTGCGCTAAGAAAAGCCAGCCACCAGCAAGGCAAAGCCAGGCCTAGCTGGCAAGTATTCCACGAAAGATGCTATTCATTAATCTTGGGTTGGGTTATCGCGCGAAGTTTCAGTTTCTTTGGGCGGCCCGCCCAGGCGCGGCTCAGGCTCGTGGGGTAGGTATTGGTCCAGGAAGGAACTCCCCGCATGGCTGGACGTTTCGATCGCTTCGCTGAAGTCGCCGGCCGGGACTGGCTTTTCAAAGCGCACAGGGCGGCGCACTCCAAAGAGCTCGCCAAAGCGAGCAATGGTAATCAATAGCTGGTAGCGGTATTCTTGGGTCTTGAGCGACTGCCATTCAACAATCGAGCCCATTGGGCCATGCACCCGCGATTTGGTGCGCACAATGCGGTAGATTTGGTCCGGATCGCGGTAACCAACCGGCGAAATTAAAATCGCATGGGCAATCAAGATCAGCAGGCCGAGGGAAATGAGCACCATCCAGCCGCCTTCCGACCATTTTCCGACAATCTGGCCGACAAAAATAGCCGCCGCCAGGCCAGCCGCGATTGTCGCCCCAGTTGCGCCAACCTTTCGCTGCCAGCCGGTCTGGCTGAGCAAGATATGCTTGCGGATCGCCAGGCCCATCGCCATAATCGGTAAAAATACGCCGACACCGTAATAGGGCACTGCCAGGCCTGTCTTGCCGCGCACCAGGAACTGGATCAGGATTGCCGCAATCACCGCAGCCGTCACCGGGCGGGTGAAGGTGCCTTTGGGATTGCGATAAACGACAATCTCAGGGATTTCGCCAATTGCCACGTTGCGCCAGGCCATCGACTGTAGGTCCTGGTAGGCGGTCATCGAAGCACCGGCTAGTAGAGCGACTGCCAGGACCTGGTACACCCAAAACAAGATTATCCCACCCGGAACTTGGCCAAAGCCAATCCAGGCCAGGTTTCCGACCAGTGAGCGCCCCTGGGTGCCGTCGAAAGCGTTGAAATGAATCGCCGAAGCCGCCAGGAACAGGGTCGTCAAGCTGCCATAGAATAGAAAGGAGGTTTGGACAAAACGGCCGATCCCGGTTTTTCCGCTGTAGAAATGCCACAATTTATTCAGGCGCGGGATGCGCTTTTTCCCCCAGGTGACCAGGCTTGCATCCTGGTCCTTGACAAACTGGATCCCGTTCGACATGGCTTCCAGGCCACTGAGCGCCACCATGCCTTTCATCGAGGCGGTTAGCAGATGGTACATCGCCTGGCCCAGGGTAGGCGTCTCTGGACGCACCAGGTCAGGCAAGGGTGGGACACTGCGCGCCACGGCCAGGAACACTCCAGCAACCAGGGTCAACGTCATCAGCAAGAATACACCCAGGAGAATAAAAACCACCTGAGCGGATTCTCCCCGGCCCCGGATGGTCAAATACCAGGTCGAGAGCGCCAACAGCGCGCCGATCAGGAAATGCCAGTACCAGGGCACATGGTAGGAATTGGTGACTGAGAGAAGCTGGTCAACCCCAGAAAGGGTCGAGACCACGATGGTCAGGATGTAGTCTTGGATCAGCACCACCGCTACGATCAGGCTGAGCGAAGCACCCAGGTAGCGCATCGAGGCGGTGAAGGAGCCGCCGCCTTCGTTGAATACCCCCAGGGAGTACATGTACAGCGCGCCAAAAACAAAATTGGCCAGGGCGATCACCGCCACCGCGATGTAGGCATAGCGCTGCAATCCATAGGGATGCAGCGCAGCCATCATCTCCCCAGTGGCGTAGAAATACGAGGTGAAATAATCGACCCCAAACAGGGCAATCGCGGCCAGCAAGCCTACCTGCCCTGCGCCGTGGACATGAATATCTTCCTGGCGTTCGCGCGGCGCCAGCCGGTAGGCGAAGGCCAGGAAGAGGATTAACAATAGGATGGAGAAAGCCACAAGGGATTATTTTACTACTAATTTCGCCTTCGCCAATTATTTCGGCTCCAGCCGAAGCAGGCTGAATTTGCCCTGCTCGACATCCGAGCGCAGCCAGTTCGAGGGATGGTAGCTGAACGTCCGCCAGGCTTCGATGAAATCGTCATAATGCGACGACATCGGATGGCCACTCTGGCCGACGGAGTGCACCATCTGCGAAGCAGACAAGTTGCTCAGATCAATTACCTGGCGCAAGGCGGGGATGCAGTAGACTTCAAATGACTCGCTGACCGACCAACAGGTCTTCTGGACCACGCTTTCACTTCCATTGACCGGGAAGGGACCGCGGTTGAAAAGGTTTTCAATCAGGCTAATCCCCGATTTCCCCAGGGTGGCGTTCTGAAAATAGATCGTGTGCGCTTCGCCCCACTGCCAGCGATCCAGGTCTGCGCCATATACCTTAACGCCTTCTTGATAGGCTTTCTCAAAAGCGCTCTTCAGGATCGCATCGCGGCGCTCCTGAATATCCGGCGTAGCCAGGTCATCCCACCAGGCGTTATCCGGTTTTTGAAGCAAGTGGTAAACAACATCTTCAGTTTCCGTGCCACCAGAGGGCATCAGATCCTTGGAGAGCTGATCAGCGAAGATTTCATTCACCAAGCTTTTCCAGAAATAGGCATATAGAAGCTGCGGTGCGCTATCCAACGTAGCCTGGCCATCCCACTCCAGCAGGCGATCGCGCGCCGCATCGACCTGCGAATCATCGAAGGATAGCGCCTGCAAATAGGGCATCAGTTCCAGGGCATGCAGCGATTGGTTATCGGTTTGGAAGGCTTGAAGATCGGCCAGGCTGATTTGATCCGGGTCGCCCAGGATTAACTCGCTGATCCGGGCAGCGCGCTGACCCATATCGTAATCCTTGCTAATCAAGTAGGGATAATCTTGCTCCCGCACCTGGGGATTGTTGGCGGTAACGATGAAACCCTGCTTTGGGTTGAAGACGCGCGGCGCCTGGTCGTAGGGGATGAAGCCCTTCCAGGCGTAGTCATCATTCCAGCCCGGCACCGGCAGCGTCCCGTCACCTTTGGCGCGCAGGGGCACTTTCCCGGGCATGACATAGCCAATATTGCCATCGACATCCGCATAAATCCAGTTTTGCTTGCCAGCATCAAAATACTGCAACGCCTGGTTGAATTCTTCCCAGTTTTGAGCCCGGTTCACCAGGGCTACCGCCTGCAGCGAGCGGATCGGCTCGAGGGCGGGCCAAGCATACACCAGTGCATACGGCTGGGGACGGTCTGCCTCGTAGGTGAACGGCCTTTGGCTGGTGATCACATCGGAGCCAACCACACCATGCCGGGTGCTACGCACCGTGATCACTACCGGCTCGTCCTGGCCGCGCACCTGAATTTCCTCGCGGCGTAGCTCCATGTCGACCCATTTTCCATTCACTTCATACTGGTTTGGATTATCGGGGTTGATGCGTTCGATGAAGACGTCTTCGGAATCAAAGGAGGCATTGGTCAGACCCCAGGCAATCCGGTCGTTGTGGCCGATCAGGATCCCAGGGACGCCCGGCAGGGAGAAGCCGCGGAAATTTTCGAGACAGGAGGCGCTTTTCTCGATGCAATGCAGTCCAATTTCGTACCACAAGGAGGGCAGGTTAATCGCCATGTGGGGATCATTGGCCAGGATCGGCTTTCCGGTGACCGTGCGCGCACCGCTGACGACGAAGCTATTGGAGGCCCCCGCGCCGCCCAGTCCAAGTTCGGCCAGTTGGGCTGGCAACCCGGCATCTACCTGCAGCGAGTATGCCAGCGCGACGATCTGGGCCAGGTCCTGCGGGCTGAATTCAGCCTGGATTGCGGCGGGTGCTTTGGCAGGCTGCGCCAAGTCTTCGCCTTGGATAATTGTCGGCCGGTCAGCCCGGTAATCCGGGTGCAAGTCCTGGTATAACTTTTGTCCGACCGCGGCCAATTGACCCAGGTTTTTCAGCTCAGTTTTCATCTTGTCAGATTGATCGAAGACCATCATCTCAGCCCAGATCATCGAATCGACCGGCGTCCAGGGCTCGATCTCCAGGTCGACCCCCTGCAGGCCCAGGAAGGCAAACTCGAGGCCAAGACGAGCTGGGGCGCGGTCGTGAATGTAAGCATTAACCCCAGCGGTATAGGCATCCACGATCTCTTTGACCTGCGGATCTAGCATGGCGTAGGATTTTTCAGTCGAACCGTGGAAGTTAAACTGGCGCAGGTAGCGATCCGTCTCGAGGGTGGTTTCGCCGAAGACTTCCGAGAGCCGCCCAGCCGCCACGCGGCGCTGGAACTCCATCTGCCAGAAGCGTTCCTGGGCATGGACATAACCCTGGG
>CAZAGA010000147.1:0-8338 GCA_964484335.1 uncultured Anaerolineaceae bacterium | reverse complement strand
AAGCTGGTCTTCCAGGCCGACCCGAGCGCCGGCAAGCTGTACGTCTTCGGCCACAACCGGGTGAGCTGGATCGACTGGTTTGGGGCGCTGGCATTCATCGGCGTGCTCGGCGCAGTAGCAGCCCATGGCGGACTGTGCTTCGCCGCGACGATGAAGCAGCCCAAGCACGCAAAAGCGCTCAAGAAAGTCTACATGTACGGTGTTTACGAGCGCTTCTGGCACTGGCTGCAGACCTTCGCCATCGTGCTGCTGCTGTTCACCGGCCTGATCATCCACCGCCCGGACATCTTCGGGGTCTTTAACTTTCGCTACGTGGTGCTGGTGCACAACGTGCTGGCCGCCCTGCTGGTGCTGAATGCTTTCCTGTCGCTGTTCTACCACCTGGCCAGCGGCGAAATCCGCCAGTTTATCCCGCGCCCGTACGGCTTCTTCGACCAGGCGATCGTCCAGGCCAAGTTCTACATCCAGGGCATTTTCAAGGGCAAAGAACACCCCTTCGAAAAGACGCCCGAGAAAAAGCTCAACCCGCTCCAGCAGGCGACTTACTTCGGCATCCTGAACGTGCTGCTGCCGCTGCAGATCGTCAGCGGAGCGCTGATGTGGGGTGTGCAGCACTGGCCGCAGATCGGCAGTTGGTTCGGCGGATTGCCGGTGCTGGCGCCGTTCCACAGCCTGGTGGCCTGGCTGTTTGGGACGTTCATCGTCGCCCATGTTTATTTGACCACCACCGGCCATGCCCCGCTGGCGGGTATCTCGGCGATGATCAACGGTTGGGAAGACGTCGAGGTTGGCGGCGAGCCTGCCAAAGGCGAAACTACCGCGGAAGAACTCCCTGTCGAAGCGCCATTAGGTGACGGTGCGGAGATATAAGCGTATTGCCCTGCAGATGACAGGAACGCAGTTCCTGTCATCTGCAGAGAAAATGGATTTTTTGGAGGAAACATGGCAACTGTCACACAAAGCAAACCCAAGCCGGGAAACAAGCTGAGCGCTTTCCTGTTCAGCCGGCCGGAAAAACCTTACGTCCACCCCTACGTCGGCGGCGTGCTGCTCGGGATCGTCCTGTTCCTGGCGACCTTCCTGACCGGCAACGGCCTGGGCGCCTCGGGCGGGCTGAACCGCTACGTGGTCTTCCTGGAAGACCTGGTCGCCCCGGAGCACATCGACCGGGTGGCCTATCTGCTGAAGATGGGCGGCGGGACGAAAAACCCGCTCGATGACTGGATTGTCTTCGTCACCACCGGGGCGATCATCGGCGGCTTTGTCTCCGGCTGGATCAATGGGCGTCTGAAGGTCGAGACCAACAAAGGCCCGAACGTCAGCAACCGGACGCGCTGGTTCATGGCCTTTGCCGGCGGGACGATCATGGCGTACGGCGCCCGGATGGCACGCGGCTGCACTTCGGGCCAGGCGCTCTCGGGTGGGGCGACCCTCTCAGCGGGCAGTTGGACGGTGATGTTCGCCATCTTCGGCGGGGCTTACGCCCTGGCGTATTTCCTGCGCAAGTTCTGGAACTAGGAGAATCTCATGGCGCCTTTTCCTCTTCCTCTTGAAGCATTATTCGGCAAAGCCGGGGCCTACCTGCTCTACCTGGCGATCGGTTTCGGCTTCGGCTACGCCCTGGAGATCTCCGGGTTTGCGATCTCGACCAAGCTGGCGGCACAGTTCTACTTCAAAGAGCTGACCGTGTTGAAGGTTATGTTCACAGCGATCGTCACAGCGATGGTCCTGCTCTTCGCGGCCAGCGGCCTGGGGTTGCTGGACTTCAACCTGGTGTGGGTCAACCCGACCTACCTGTGGCCGGGGATCATCGGCGGGCTGATTATGGGGGTCGGCTTCATCATCGGCGGCTTCTGCCCGGGCACCTCGCTGGTTTCATTGGCGACGTTCAAAATCGACGGTCTGTTCTTCGCCCTGGGCAGCCTGTTCGGCATCTTCCTGTTCGGCGAGAGCGTCCCGGCCTTCTGGGACTGGTGGAACGGCAGCTACTTCGGGCGGGTGACGCTGATGGACTTCTTCAACCTACCGACCGGCGTGATCGTGGTAGCGGTGATGCTGATGGCGCTGTTCATGTTCTGGGGCGGTGAGAAGTTGGAAGCGATCTTCGGCAAGAAGGACCTGAGCAAGGAACCGAAGCAGCGCTACGCCGGCGCAATGGCCCTGCTCGGCCTGGCAGTCTTTGTGCTGCTGATCGGCCAGCCGGACGCGACCGACAAATGGGCCCGGATGGAGCTGAGCAAGGAAGCCTCCCTGGCGGCGCGTGAAGTACAGATCAGCCCGGCCGAGCTGCTGGCCACGCGCGAAGACAACCTGATCAACCTGGTGATGGTTGACGTACGGGACGAGGCGGATTACAATCTGTTCCACCTGGAGGGCGCAAAGCACATCCCGCTGGCGAACCTGGCGGCGGCGGTGCCGGAGCTGCTGCTCGAACCGGCTGCTAACACGGTTTACGTACTGATGAGCAATGACGAAGGCGCGGCAACCGAGGCCTGGAAGCAGCTCAGCGCCGAGAGCATCCCGAACCTGTACATCCTGGAAGGCGGGATCAACGGCTGGCTGAACCTGTTTGCCAAAGAAGACCCCGAGATCACCCCCACCCCAACCCCGCCGGGACAGGACCGGTTGATCTACAGCTTCCCGGCCGCGCTGGGCGACCGCTATGAAGCGGCCAACCCGGTGGTGCACGAGGTTCCCGAGTTTGTGAAGAAGATCAAGCTGCAGCAGAAGCGCGGCCCGAGCGGCGGCGGTTGCGGATAAAATGAGTTAACTAAAAAAACGGTCGCCGCGGCGACCGTTTTTTTTGGTTTATTTTTCTAGATGAAGACGATCTGGGAGCCTTCGGTCATATCCATGAAGTCGCTGGCGGTGACAATGTCCTGCACGCCATCGATGAAGTCTTCCATCTTCAGGCCCATCATATCGACGGACATCTTGCAGGCATACAGCTTTGCGCCGCCATCGACGAGCATTTGGAGATATTCGCGCACCGGCGGGGCGCCGACATCGGCGATCTTCTTCTGCATCAAGGCGGTGGCAAAGGCGGTCATGCCCGGCAGGACGCCCATCAGGTTCGGGATGCCCAGGTTGCCCGGCACGCCCATCATGCTCATCTTCATACTGGTGTTGGCCACCGGCGGGATTTCAAGTTTATCGACCCGCGCCTTATTAATCATGTCCATCCCCCAAAAGGTGAAAAAGATGGTGACATCGATGCCGTTGCCGAGCGCGGCCCAGCCCATGACCAGGGCCGGGTAGGCCATGTCCAGGTTGCCCTTCGAGCAGATGAACGCGATCTTGCGAGTTTCTTCCATGAGTTAGCTCCTCTCGAGAAATAGTTAGACGCAGCCTTCGGGCTTGCCCAGGCCGGCGATGCGAGCGACCTTCTTGGCCGGGCCTTTCGGGAACAGGGCAAACAGGTCTTTGGTAGAGATGCCGGCGCCATTGGTGATCTGGCGTAGGGTGGGGGCAGCGCCGCTGCTGGCGGCCGATTGGCGGCAGTAGTCGATTACCTGCCAATGTGCGGTGGTCAGCTCCGCCAGGCCCTCTTGCCTGGCCAGCTCGGCGGCGATTTCCTTGTCCCACTCGTTCGGGTTGGTCATGAAGCCTTCATCGTTCATCTGGACAGTCTTGCCGGCAATATCACGGGGTGTCATAATTTTTCCTCCAATTCGTTGTTAGTTGGGAGGCCAGGTGGTTGGTGAGTTCCTGCCCTCCGGATGGTTTATTGAGAGCCAATCACGCGCAGGACGCGCAGGGTTTGGGCCAGGCCGCGCCGCACGGCTGGATCGCGCAACTGGCGCAGCAAGCTGGCGTAAGAGGTATCCACCGGTTGGGCGACCTCCTGCTCGGCTACAAGCAGTGTGCTGCGCACGAAGTTCATAATTTCGGGCTGGGTCATCTCCTTGACTGTGTTGAGGATCAGGACAATGTTATCGCCCAGCCGGTCGAGATCCTCCTGGGTGAAGGAAGTGACTACCGTATCGGCGATGCGCAGGCCGCCGCGGCCAAAAGCAAAGTAGCCGCGCTGCTCCCAGGTCGCCAGGCTGTCGACGACCTTGCCGAAGGCTTCATCAGCCAGCGGGCCGAGTGTGTTGGCCAGGTCGGCCAGGCTTTCCAACTGGTCGAGGGTCTTCTCGATGTTGCGTCCATTGCGCATCAGGCGCTTGGCAATGCGCAGCAGGTCGCCCAGGTCGATGTATTCCTGGACTTCTTCGAGCTGTTCGATCGCCAGGTGAAAGGCCTGGTCGGCGATCGGTGTCAGGTCCTTCACGAGCTCGCGGCGGGCCTGGCGATCACGCTCAGCGGCCTGGGCCTGCTCCGCCAGGTAAGCCACCTGGGCGGTCAGGGCGTCGATCTTCTGGTTAAGCTCAGCTACCGAGGCATCCATGGCAGGCATCCTACCCGGCAGCCTGGCCGGCATACCACTTCCCGGCCATGGTCATCCGGGCTGGCAGGGGCATTTCGGCGCCTTTGATCAGGATATTCCAGTACATCCAGCGGAAGAGCATTTTGCCCCAGTGATTCATCTCGGTCTCCTGGAGCAGGCTGAATGGTCCAACCCCTGGCAGCGGGTAGCGCCCGGGCAGCGGTTCGGTATCGTAGTTGAAGTCGATCAGCAGGCCTTTGCCAAAGCCGGATTCGATGAAGCAGTTGGCGTGGCCGTCGAAGGTGGGCAGCATTTCCAGGCCGTCGATATGGCGGATGAAGTTATCGGTGAAGCATTCGACGGCGAAATGGGCTACCGAGCCCGCTTTGGAAGTTGGGATGGCGGCGGCGTCGCCCAGAACGAACAGGTTCGGATACTTGGGCGAAACCAGGGTGTGCTTGTCGACGGGGATGAAGTTCAGCTCGTTACCCAGGCCAGATTTGGCGATCACTTCTGCGCCCATGTTGAGCGGGACGCTGATCAGCAGGTCATATTCCAGCTCCTGCTCATCATACGAAACGATCTTTTTAGCGTCCGGCTGGACTTCCATAATCATAAAGTCCGGCACCACCTGGATGTTCTTGCGTTCAAGGATATCACCCAGGTGGCGGGAAGCGATCGGTTTGGTGAATGCACCGGAGAGCGGCGTGGCATAGATGATCTCGACCCGTTCGCGCAGGCCCTGTTCGTGGAAAAACGAATCGGCCAGCATCAGGAACTCGAGCGGGGCAACCGGGCATTTGATCGGATTTTCGACCACGTTGACCACCAGGCGCCCGCCCTGCCAGGTGCGCAGGTGGCGGGCCAGGGCGACCGCGCCTTCGACGGTGTAAAATTCGTGGATCGAGCGACCCCATTCGTGCTCTTTCAAGCCGGGGGTCTGCTCGGGGTGGATCTGGGCGCCGGTGGCGATGACCAGGTAATCGTAGTGCAGGACACGGCCATCCTTGGCCAGGTGAACCTGGTTCTTCTCGGCATCGATCAGCTCCACGGCTGAGAGGATCATCTCGACCCCAGCCGGGATGAAGTCGCGCTTGGGCTTGATGACATCATTCTTGCTGTAAATGCCGAATGGGATGAACAAGAAACCTGGCTGGTAGTAATGGGTAGTGTGCTGGTCAACAATCGTGATCCGCCATTGGTCGGCGTCGAGCAGGTTGTGGAGGCGATTGGCGACCATGGTGCCAGCAGTGCCAGCGCCGAGGATGACGAGATGTTTCATGAACAGGCTCCTAGATTTGGGTGACAGAACCAGCCAGGGCGGCCTGGTTCTTCAGATTACTGGCCAAAATCGCGCGCAGGATGTCCAACGCTTCGATGACACGTCCATCGACCAGGCTGTTGACGACACTCTGCCCCTCCCGGCGCGCCATCACCAGGCCGCGCTCGCGCAGGATGTTCAGGTGGCGGGAGGCCATCGGCTGGTTGATGCCCAGCTCTTCGGCCAGCTCGGAGACATTCTTCGGTCGTTCCGACAGAGCGTAAAGGATCAGGATGCGAGTGGGGTCGGCCAGGGCCGAGCAGATATCGGCGTGCAAGGCGGTGATTTCTTGGGTTAGCGATGGAGTAATCATATGCTTACACCTTAGATAAAATATGCGAATACACGTATACAACCAATTGTGAATATCATAACAATCAGGGGATGACAGGAGAAGTGACAAATGTCACCCGCCGGGGTGACAAAATGCGTCATAAAAAAGGGACAGAACCTAGTTTTTGGTGACGCCCAAACCAGCGGTTGACCGTCGGGGCCGCGGCTAAGACCCCTTTTCCTAATGAATCAAAATGTGGTCGGTTATTTCCCGACCACATTTTGATTCATTAGGTGTCTACGCGCCCATCTGGTCATCCATCTTGAGCAGCTCAGCGGCCGGTTCGCGCAGGCGCTCGAGGACTTCGGCCAGCGGGTAGCTCTTGAACGGCTCGAGGCCGGCCACAGCGCGCAGGGGGATCAACTGGTCCATCGCCGGGTCATCGTAATGCAGCCAGATGGCTTCGAAGTATAGGCCCGGGATTTGGAGCTGGCGCAGCTCGACTTCCATTTTGTTGCGCTCGGCCCGGCGCAAGGCCAGGTCCAAGCCGCGGTTGAACAGGGTAAGCTGCTGCCCGGGTCCGGCCATCTGGCGCACCTCGGGCTCTTCCTCGGCCAGGCTGAGATCGAAGAAAGCCCGGGTTTCTTTGCCGGCCATTTCCAGGACCCGCACAAAGCTGGGCGCTTCGGGCGCCTGGCTGCCTTCCACCAGCTCATCCAGGCCCATGTTGAAGACCTCGTGCGGCATGGACAGGCTCAGCGCGCTTTCCGGGAGCGGCTCGCGCAGGGTTTCGTATTTCAATTGCAAGAGCGGGCGGATTTCCCAAATCTTGCGGATAAACGGTTCTTTGAGCAGGAGCGGTTTGATCCAGATCATCGGTATATAGGATTTCGTGTAATAGGTATGGGTCCAGGAGCCACTGCCCTGGTAGCTGGTGCGAAAGGTGCTGACCAGGACCTGGCTCTTGCCATAGATGGGATCGTCAATATCGAAATACTCACCGGCCAGGCTGCGGCCACAACCATAGATTACCATAAAATGACCGCCGCCACCGGACCAACCGACGCGCGCCCCGACTACCCGGCCGGCCTGTAGCTCGGCGCGCACTTCGGCATAGGTCGCCGCGCCGGTGATGCTGACGAAATTGTTCGTGCGAGTCAGGGCGCGATCGAGATACCAGGGGACGTTGCAGGCGCCGGGGACCGGGCTGTCGCAGCAAGACGACAGGCTTAACTCACTGTTGGCGACTTCGCACTGGTCCCAATTGCTCCACGACCAGTAGAAACGAGAAACGCTGACCGCGGTGGCCGCCCAACACCAGTTGGTTTGGGTTTGGGCTTGCATGTCGAAATTCAAGCTGAGCGAGGTGAAAAGAAAGTCGAAGATCTTGAGTTGTTTTTCAATCTGGGAGTAATGAAGCCGGGTGGCTTCGTAGAGCTGAGCCCTTTTCATAGGTACCTCCTGGAACAATCTGGAACCGGGCAGCTAATTTGGACAATATTGATAGGATTAATATAATCATAGCATAGATTTCGAAAATGTCCAGACGAATCCTGGAAGCGTGAAGGAATTATTTTAATAATGAACTGGTCAAGCCGGATCAATTTCGGTGTATCATAAATCATTCAAACCATCCGGCCAGAAGAAGGGAGACGCATCATGCGCACATCGATCGCTCTAACCTCACTTTTGCTCATCCTGTTGCTAACGGGCTGCAAGTCACCCGCCACCCCCACCCCGCTTGCCGCGACCCCCACCGAAGAGGCGACTATACCCGTGGAGCCATCGCCGCTCCCGGCGACCGCCACCACCGCGCCGGTCGCCACGGAAGTCACCCTGCCGGTGCTCTCGATCACGCTCGGAACACTCAACGAAACCAACGGGATCACCCTCGACCAGGGCGGCGATGTCGATACCCGGGTGGTGGAGAAAGGCGGCCGCGAAGCCCGCCAGACCGGCAACGGCTTGGCGCTGCCCACTGCCGATGGCAACGATACCCCGGATGGCTACATCCAGTTCAACGTCCAGGATGACCTGCTCTCCGGCGGCCGGCCCAGCGCGCACGTCCGGGTGGAGGTGGATTATTTTGACGAAGGCTCCGACGCGTTCCTGCTGGAATACGACGCCCGGTCCGGCCCGTTTGCCGGGGGCGGGCTGGTGACCAAGGGCAACTCGTTCACCATCAAGACCGCCGCATTCAACCTGTGCGACGCCTATTTCATGAACCGGGACAACGGGGCGGATTTCCGCCTGTCCGATAATTTCGACGGAGCCGAATCGATCTTCGCCGTGCGGGTGATCGCCCTGCCCGAGGCCGGCGCGCAGACCATCCAGGTCGATGATTTCGGCGCCGATCCTTTCGACGATCAGCCGG
>CAZAGA010000146.1:0-8340 GCA_964484335.1 uncultured Anaerolineaceae bacterium | reverse complement strand
TTTGGAGCCGGCCAGGATGGCCTCGCGCTTGCCCAGGTTTTCCATCTCCTGCAAGCGCGTCTCCCAGTAAAAATCCCAAAAAGCTGCGTCTTCAGCCAAAGGCTAATCAATGATCGAGGTAAAGAACGCTTCTCCATCCGGGTTCGAAACCGCATTCGCCAGCCCGATGATGTAGCGCACAAACTCCAGCGTCAGTGCGAAATCTTGCGGGTCGGCAGGCTGGCGCACCGAGACCGCCGGGTCAGGTCGCCCATCCCAGGAACGGTCAATCAGGCCGGCCCAGTGCGCAGCGAGGCTGGCTTTGGCCCAGTCTGCCCCAGTGCGCTTGGAGCCGATGCTGCCTGCACCGAGGTCGTGCAGCATGCGGCAGTAGCTGAGGACGATGAAGGATTGGTAGAAACGGTTCTGGTATAGCTCTGGATGATCCAGGATTTGCTGCCCCCAATCGTTGATGGTAGTCAGGATTTCGCCGCGCAGCGTCTTGACCGGGATGGGGTCGATCAGGGCGGCCGGGGCCGGACCAGCCAGGGGAATGCCGCACTCGCGCACTGTCCAGCGCACGACGACGGTATTGCAATGATTCGACTGAACCAGCGCCCGGCTGCCATTGTCCAGGTACCAGAGCAGCTTGCCGGCCTGGGCGCAGTCCTTGAGCACGGCCAGCGGGAAATACGAGCCTTCCAGGTGCTGGGCCCATTTGCATTCAAGATTGTAGATCCGCTCGTGCATGGCTTGCAGAGCCTGCACCTGGGCTGCGGACAACTCTTCTTCGATGGCAATGGTGAAATCCACGTCGGAGTGGCGGTCGAAATCGCCCACGCCGAAGGAGCCTTGCAAATAGGCAGCGACGAAAGCCGGGCCGAGGGTCGCCTGGACGCTGGTTACCAGTTCCTGCAAGACAGCGTTGAGATCAGGGTAGGGGGTGGGGCCCATTTGGGTTCACACCTAAAACTCCAGCGCCTTATGCCGCACGATCACGCTCTCGACCAGCCCGATCCCCAACAAGGCCGAGAGCAGCGAACTGCCCCCGTAACTGATAAATGGAAAAGTCAATCCGGTAGCTGGCATCAGGTTCAGGTTGACCCCGGCATTCACAATCGCCTGGAAGGCCAGCATCGCCGCTACCCCATAGCAGATCAGCGCTCCGTAAGAATCACGCGCCAGTCGGGCAGTGCGTAAGATCCGGTAAATAACAAACACAAACACCACCAGCACCGCCGCCACCCCCACAAAGCCAAATTCCTGCGCCATCGAAGAGAAAATGAAATCCGACCAGCGCACTTTCAAGAAGCGCAGTTGTACCTGGCTGCCGTAGCCGTAGCCCTGACCAAACCAACCGCCCGAGCCGATGGCGATCAGCGCTTGCTGGATATTATAAGTTTCACCATAGCTGGCGTTTGGGTCAGGGAACAGGAAGTTCAAAATTCGCCGCTGCTGGTAGTCCACCAGGAATGGGAAAGCCGCCACCGGTAGCACGACCGCTGCCCCGCCAAACGCCAGCAAATGCTTCCAGCTCAGCCCGCTGGCAAACAGCATCGCAAACCAGATCACAAACATCACAATCGAGGTGCTCAGGTTCGGCTGGAGCAGGATCCACATCGTGATTCCGATCGTAGTAATCAAGCTGCGCGCCACGGTCCGCAGGTCGCCGATCCGCTCGATATTGCGGGCAAAGAAATTCGCCAGCACCAGGATCAACGCCACCTTGGCTATTTCCGAAGGCTGGATCAGGATAATGCCGGTATCGAACCAGCGCGCCGAGCCGAAGAAGGCCGCCCCGACGATGAATAGGGTCATCAGCAGGATAAAGGTGCCGATATACAGGCTGCGGCTGAGCGAGGCCCACAGGTGATAATCGACCGCCGTCGCCCCCAGCACGATCGCAAAACCGATCAAAGCAAAGATAATCTGGCGTTGGACCAGGTCTAAATCGACCAGCTCGATATTCCCGGCCACAGCAGAGCGAATCATGGTGACCCCAAAGATCACCAGCAGCGCGACCGCCCCCAACAGCCAGAAATCAAAGTGACGCCAGGATGAACTGGATGGTCGTTGCATATGAATTCCGATTCGTCTAGCCGGCCTTTCGCCGGCGCGTCGCCCGCAGCGGAATATCGGCAATCAAGCGCTGCTCACGCCCTTCCTGGTTCATCTCAATCCGCACCGCGCTCGGGTCAATCTCCACATGGCGGGAAATCACCGCGATCAGCTCGTCCTTCAAAGCCTCCAGCACTCCCGGCGGCAGATCCGTCCGGTCATGGATCAGCACCATTTTCAACCGTTCCTTGGCCTGGTTGGCACTGTGGCTTTCACGGCCCAGCAGGCGGGCAAGAAAGTTACTCATTGCGGCCTCCGGAACGGAACAGTCGCGACAGGCGGCCGAAGAAACTGCCCTCGTCATCGAGATCCAGGAAAGGCACCGTCTCGCCATTCAGGCGGCGAGCGATGTTGTTAAATGCCTGACCGGCCTTACTCTTGCCGTTCAGCACCACCGGCATCCCGCGGTTGGCCCCGGTAATAATATTCTCGTCATCCGGCACCATCCCGAGCAGGTCGATCGCCAGCAGCTCGAGCACATCATCCACCGACAGCATCTCGCCCCGTTTCACCATCCCCGGTTTGATCCGGTTGATCACCAACCGGGCCGGGCCTTTCTCCTCCGCTTCCACCAGGCCGATAATCCGGTCAGCGTCGCGCACCGCCGAGACTTCCGGGTTGGTGATCACCACCACGATATCCGCCGGGGCGACCGCGTTGCGAAAACCGCGCTCGATCCCGGCTGGCGAATCAATCAGGACCCAATCGAAATCCGGGCGCAGCTCATCACATAGCCGGATCATATCGCTGGGCGAGACTGCGCTCTTATCGCGGGTCTGGGCAGCCGGGATCAGGTACAGCTCCGGCAAGCGCTTATCCCGGATCATCGCCTGGCGCAGCCGGCAGCGGCCTTCGATCACATCCACCAGGTCGTACACAATTCGGTTTTCCAGGCCCAGGATCACGTCCAGGTTGCGCAGCCCGATATCCGCGTCGATGCAGACCACTTTGTGGCCGTTGGAGGCCAGGGCCGCGCCAATATTGGCCGTAGCGGTGGTTTTACCCACCCCGCCCTTGCCTGAAGTTACGGTAACGACTTTTCCTGCCATTTTCCCTTCCTGATCTGCCACACCGTGTGGGTCTACCACTAATGCGCCTTCTTCGGATCCCATAGCTCAGCCACCACCTGTCCCTCGCGCAAGCGCGCCATTTCCGGCTGCGGCTTGCCTCGCCGCTGCGGGGTTACAGCGATTTTACCAGCAATCCGCAGCTGGGTCGGCGATAGATCCAGCGCGCAGATCACCGCCTCCACATTGCCCTGCGCCCCAGCATGCACCATTCCCCGCACCCGCCCCCAGACGATGATGTCGCCTCCGGCGGTGATCTCGGCCCCCGGGTTGATGTCGCCGATCACAATGACGTGCCCGGGGTATTGGATCGTAAACCCGGAGCGCAGCGTGCGCTGGAACAGCATCGCCTGTTCCCCACCCTGCAGGTTGGTCTCCGGCCGGGCCACAGTCAGCTCGGGGCGCGGCTTGGTAATCCGCGTCGCCAGTCCAAGGGTCTGCGCAGTCTGGATGGTGGTCGGCGATTCGCTCAACAGCGCCCACAGGCTGAGCTCGCGGTCCAGGATTTCACTCCGCAGGCGGCTCATTTCGGCCACCTTCAGCACGTGACCGCCGACATCAATCGCCAGCCGCGCCCCGCGCAGAAACTCGGCCTGCTGGTCAAGCTGTTCCAGCATCACCCGCTGGACTTCTTCCCACTCGCCACCCCCCAGGGTAATCAGCAGTCCTTCGCGGATGCCCTTGATCTGCACGGTCTCGCTCATCGCGCTTTCCTTCACCGCTTAGCGGCTCTACGGTTGCTGGGCGGCTGCGTCCACCGCCTTCAACTCGAAATAAGCATCCAACGTCCGTCGGACGATTGGGCCGGCCACGGTCGAGCCTTCGGTGCCGTTGTATACAAACGCCACCACCGCAATTTCTGGGTTCTCATACGGAGCGTATGCCACCGTCCAGGCGTGTGACGGCCAGTTGCCGTACTGGCAGCGATTCTGGGCCTGGGCGTATTTATCACAGTACTCGGCGGTCCCGGTCTTGCCAGCCGCGGCGATCGTCGCGCCTTCAAAGCGATCCTTCAGCGTACCAACTGTCACCGCTCGGCGCATCCCCTCCTGAACTTTATCGATCACCCACGGTTGGACGGTCTTCTTCTGGCCCGGGATCGGCTCGCAGCCTCGCACAGTCGTCTCGCCATATTCCTGGATCACCGCATCTTTGGTCAGATCCCACTTCACAGTCGGCGTGAAGGGCGATATCTGGATGCTGCCCTCGGTCGGTTGAGCGACCACATCGCCTTCCGGCGTCCGCCAGCGGTTGAGCACGTTCCCTTCGCTGTCCAGTACTTCGCGGATCAACGTCGGCTGCATGTACTTTCCGTCGTTGGCGATAATCGCCGCCGAGATCAAGACCTGGACTGGCGTCGCCAGGACATAACCCTGTCCCACGCTCACCAGGTAAGTATCACCGGTGGACCAGCTCTCGGCATGCGTGATACGCTTCCAGCGCGGGTCGGGGACCAACCCGTTCTGCTCGTCCGGCAAGCCAATCCCCGGCGCGTCGCCGTAACCGAGCGCCTCAGCGTAGGTCTTCAACCGGCAAATCCCCAGCCCCTCCGGGACTTCGTCCTTGTAACCACCACCCAGCTTGTAAAAATAGACATTGCTGGAGTTAGCGATCCCGCCGACAAAATCGAGCTGCCCAAAACCGGCTTTGTTCCAGTCCACGAATTCGCGCGCATTGCCGGGATCATTGGCGTAATATTTTTCCGTTACTTCTAGCTTGGGCGGCGTATCGATCATCTGGTCGGGCTCAACCACGCCTTCGTTCAGCGCTCCAACACCTGTCGCCAGCTTGAAAACCGACCCGGCCGGCAAGACATCTCCCACCGCGTGGTTCAGCAGCGGGTTGGTCGGGTCATTGATCAATTGCTCGTAATAATAGGACGGGATGAAGCGCGTCATGCGCGTGTTTTCGTAGTTCGGATACGAAACCATGGCCAGGATTTCGCCCGTCTTGGGATTCATCGCCACCACCACCCCGCTCGAATAAACAATCCGTCCTAAATAGTTATTCCAGTCCTGGAGTTCATTTTTTAAGATCGTCTCAGCCGCCTGTTGCAGGCGTGTATCAATCGTCAGCTGCAGGCTCTCGCCGGCCTGGGGTACAATCGGCGGCTCGATGTCGGCCCGGATTACCTGCCCGGCAACGTCGATCAGTGAAACTTGCTGGCCGTTCTTCCCCGCCAGCAGCGTGTTATATTCCAGCTCCAGCCCGGCATAGCCGACCTTGTCGCGGTTTGGCACAAACCCAGCTGCCCGGTATTCCGCCTCCTGCGCCGCCGGGATCGGACCCAGGAAGCCGATCACGTTAGCGGTATACGAACCAGTTGGATAGTCTCGAATCGGCTCCACTTCGACCGTGATCCCCGGCCAGTCGGTTGCTTTCTCCTGGACAACCATCGCCAGCGATTGTCCGATATTACATTTGATTTTCACCGGCAGGTATGGCGAGGAAGTCTCGCCATACTCGGCGATTTGCTGGATGCCGTGATCGGAGATGCAGGGTACATACGGGTTGGTGGCCTGGTCGAGCACCCCGCCGTTGACCGGCACGCCAATCAAGTCCGAGAGTTCGCGGAAGATTGCCTGGATCGCCCCAGGATCATCCGGCAGGTCAGCCGCAGTAACCACAACATTGTAAGAAGCAATATTACGCGCCAGGATCGTGCCGTTACGATCATAAATCACGCCCCGCAGCGCCGGCAGGTTGAATGTTTCCACGCTGTTCGCCTGCGCTTTGGCCACCCAGGTCTCGCTCTCCACCACCTGGAGTTGCAGCAGGCGGGCGACAAACACGCCGAAGACCAGCCCCAGGACGATCAGGAATGCCCAGATGCGTCCTGGCCGAATTTGGTTGTTAATAGTCGGAGTTTCCTTCATAATTCTTAAGCTTCAAGTTCTCCTGGGTAGAGCCACTTCGCCAGGTCTGCCAGGATATAGTAAGTGGGAATAGCAATCACCAGGTTCAAAAGTATTGCTGGCAAAGTCACCAGGTTCAACGCCTGCAGCGGCGGCAATCCCCCGCCGGACAGCCTCAGGGCCAGGAACGAAATGGTGTGCGCCAGTAGGGTAACCACGAACGTGGCGATGAACATTGCCAGGATCGGCGCTTGCCACACTCGCCGGCGCAGGGCCAGGCCCACCGCACTGGCTGCTGGGTAGATCAACAACACTGCCCAGATCGGTAGCGCCGAAACAAAACCAACCAATAGAGCGCCAATTATACCCCAACGCCAGGCGGTTTGAACTCGCTTCTGCAGCGCCCAGGCAATCACCACCAGTAATACCAGGTCGGGAGTGCCATGTAAAAGCGGGACTCGGCTGATGACTGCCATCTGCAGCACCAGCAACACCCCCAGGATTGGAATCGCCAGCAAGGTAGCCATGCTCAGGGTGCGCTGGTGGTAGGAACCAGCGGTGCTATATCAACCGAGCGAAAATTCGTAATCACCAGGACGATCTCCAACCGGTTAAAATCGACCACTGGCTGGACCGAAGCGCGCTGGAACAGGTCGGTATCCAGGCTGCGCACCCCGGTCACCTGGCCAATCAAGATATTAGGCGGGTAATTGCCGCCCAGGCCAGAGGTCAGCACCAGGTCGCCGGTCTGCACTGCGGCAAGCTGCGGAATCATATCCAGGCTGACATCGCCAGTGATCTCACCCTGCAGCACAGCAGAAGCACGTGAGGGTTCCAGGCGGACATTAATCTTCGAGCTGGGATCGGTGATCAACTGCAGGCGCGCCGCCCCGGCGGTCACCGCTGCCACTCGCCCAACCAATCCCTGCTGGGTGACCACTGGCATGCCGCGCCGCAAACCATCATCTGAACCGCGGTTGATAATCACATACTGTAGAAACGGACTCGGGTCGCGCCCAATCACCGACGCAGCAACATAGCGGTATTCTGGGTTGACGCGCGCAAAATCGACCAGTGCCGAAAGCACATCTGTCTCGCCAATCTGCTGCTTGAGCGAGATGATTTCCGCCTGCAGGCGCGCCACCTCCGCTTCCAGGGCCGCATTTTCCAGCCTCATCCGGTTCATATCCTGGGGAGACTGAAAATATTCTTGAATGGCCGCAAAGCGCGTTGAAAGCCAGGTCTGCGCGCTGACCACGGGGCTCAAGACGATCCGCGAGACCGGCGTCAGGTAGCCCCCCAGCGCCAGCAGGATCAGGCCAATGACCACCGCTGCCAAAACGATGGTTTGCAGCGTGCGGGAAGTGGTAAGTTTCATACTTGCTTACAAACTGGTTAGCTATGCTTCGTACTGCCGCGCTCCAGTCCAACCAATAAACGACGCAGGGAGTCGTAACTCTCCAAAATCATGCCACAGCCGCGCGCCACACAGCTCATCGGGTCTTCCGCCACCCAGGCCCGGATCTTTAGTTCGTCGGTCAGGCGCTTATCCAGCGCCTGGAGTTGCGACCCGCCGCCCGCCAGGCAGATGCCCGAGTCCATCAGGTCGGCGATAATCTCCGGCGGGGCCTCATCCAGCGCATCCCGGATGGTATCAATAATCGTTTGCACCGAGCCAGCAATGGCCTCGCGGATCTCAACCGACGAGACCTCCACCGCTTCCGGTAGCCCGGTGATCAGGTTCCGGCCGCGCAGCAGCATGGTTTGTTCTTCCGGCAAGTGGTAGGCCGAGCCGATCTGGATCTTGGCCTGCTCAGCCATCCGCTCGCCGATCAGTAAATTGTACTTGTTACGCATGTACTGGACGATATCCTGGTCCATTTCGTCGCCCGCCACGCGCAGCGAGCGCGACACCACGATGCCTTGCATCGACATGATCGCCACTTCAGAAGTCCCACCACCGATATCGACGATCATGCTACCGCGAATTTCGTTCACCGGCAGGCCAGCGCCCAGCGCCGCCGCAACCGGCTCTTCGATCAGCCCCACCTCGCGCGCCCCGGAAGACATCGCCGCGTCATAAACAGCTCGCTTTTCGACTTCAGTCACCCCGGACGGAATGCCAATCACCACTCGCGGGCGCGGCACCGGTACGATGCTCTGCTCGTGCGCCTTGCCGATGAAATAATACAGCATCGCCTGGGTGATCTCGAATTCCGAGATCACCCCATCTCGCAACGGCCGGATCGCAATCACATTCGCCGGCGTCCGGCCGACCATTTCCTTGGCTTCGGTGCCGATCGCCAGCGGTTCGCGGGTTC
>CAZAGA010000145.1:0-8349 GCA_964484335.1 uncultured Anaerolineaceae bacterium | reverse complement strand
AAAAAAACGGATACCTGATTTCGGCATCCGTTTCAGCTCCTCGTCGAGGACTCGAACCTCGAACCTAGCGGTTAACAGCCGCCCGCTCTGCCTATTGAGCTAACGAGGAATGTTTGACAGCGAGCGGAATTATATCCGCAAGCGCGAAGAATTGTCAAGGACGCCTCTCATAATCCGCCGCCGCTTGACAATCCATCCGCCTTTCGATATACTTTCCTTTGCAATCAAACATCATCTGCACGGGGAGCCCAGTATGGCCGGGCTGAGAGGAAGGCCACCAGCCTTCGACCCGCGAACCTGATCCGGATAATGCCGGCGGAGGAATCGCAACCTGTTCTAAAACCACTTCCTCCATCGGTAAGCTAGGAGGAAGTTTTGCGTGCAATCATATTTGCGAATGGGAGCTTCACGCACCCGCCCGAGTTGCAGCCCGGCGATCTGCTAATTGCCGCCGATGGCGGGGCGCGCCACTGCCTGGCGCTTGGCCTCGCTCCCCAGCTTGTGATCGGCGATTTCGACTCGCTCGACGATGATCAGCTCAGTCAGTTGCGCCAGGCTGGTGCCGAGTTGATCCAATACCCTACCCATAAAGACTACACAGACTTGGAATTAGCCCTCAGCCACGCCCGTCAACGCGGCGCCCGCCAAATCCTAGTTCTGGCTGCCCTGGGCGGTCGCTGGGACCAGACCCTGGCCAACGTCTTACTCCCAGCAGCCGGGGAATACATTGGACTCGATATCCGCCTGATTGATGGAACGCAGGAAATCGGCTTGATCCATCCCAGGCAGCCCCTCGAAATCCACGGCCAGCCGGGCGACCTGCTTTCGCTGATCCCACTCCTGGGCGATACCCACGGCATCACCACCAGTGGGCTGGAATATCCGCTCCAAAACGAAACCCTGTACTTCGGCAGCACGCGCGGCGTCAGCAATGTCCTGCTCAATCCAAACGTCTGGGTTACGCTAGAAGAAGGCCTGCTGCTTTGCGTAGTGATTCATGGCGATGAAAACCTGATTGGTCGTTAACCATCTATTCAAGGAAAGAGAAATGAAAGCGAAGAAAATCTTTAACCGTTTGATCCTGGCCGGAAGTTTTCTGACAATGGCTCTGGCTAGTTGTCAGGCTGCCACACCCAGCCCGGTCCCGGGCCAGGTCCAGCAGTTAACCGTGATGACCCATGATTCGTTTGCCGTCTCTGAACCAGTGATTCGTGAGTTCGAAACCCGCTATAACGCCAAAGTCACCATTCTGCCTAGCGGCGACACCGGCCAGGCGCTCAACAAGGCCATCCTGAGTAAAAACAGCCCGCTTGCCGACGTGTTCTACGGAGTTGATAACACTTTCCTCGGGCGCGCCCTGGCGGAAGGCATTTTTGAACCCTATGCCTCGCCTGCCCTGGCCGACATCCCGGCTGAATTCCAGCTAGATCCCCAGCAGCGTGCCCTGCCCGTCGATTACGGTGATGTCTGCCTGAATTACGATCTTGCCTATTTTGAAGAGAAGCAAATCCCGCCGCCAGCCAGCCTGGATGACTTGCTCAAGCCCGAATACAAAGATATGACCGTCGTTCAAAACCCGGCCAGTTCTTCGCCCGGCCTGGCCTTCTTGCTAGCCACGATCGGAAAATATGGCGAAGCGGGCTACCTGGATTACTGGAAATCCCTGCGCGCCAATGGCTTGCTGGTAGTCAACGACTGGAGCACGGCTTACTACACCGAGTTCACCCGCGCCGGTGGCAGCCGCCCAATCGTGCTCTCTTACAGTTCCAGCCCTGTATTTGAGATCCTGTTCGCCGAGCCGCCTGCCGAAGGTGAGCTAACCCCAGCGGTTGTCCAGCCGCCCACAGCAGCACTGACCAGCGATAGCGCCTGCTTCCGCCAGGTTGAATTTGCCGGCATCCTCAAAGGAACCCCAAACCGCCCACTGGCCGAGAAATGGATCGACTTCATGCTCTCAAAGACCTTCCAGGAAGACCTGCCGCTGCAGATGTATGTCTTCCCGGTCAATCGCCAAGCAAACCTGGGCGAAGCCTTTAATCAGTACCTGGTTAACCCGGCCAAACCGGTCTCGCTCCCCGCAGCACAGATCGCTGAGCGGCGCGAACAGTGGATCCAGGCCTGGACTGAAGTGGTGCTTCGGTGAACCAGCCTGACCGGGCCGCCGCCGGTCAGGCGCCGCGCCGGAGCGCCAAGGCTTGGGGGTTAGCTTTATGGATCGGCCCGCTAGTTTTCCTGGGCTTGTTCTATTTTTACCCCCTGGGCAGTATCCTGGCCGCCAGTTTTGCACGCAGCGCTGCTGGCTTTCTGGCGCCGTTCAGCCAGGCGCTCAGCTCTCCTGGTTTTCGCAGCGTGATCGGCTTCACCTTTTACCAGGCAATTTTCTCTACCTTGCTTACTTTGCTGCTTGGGTTACCCGGCGCATACTTGATGGCGCGCTACCAGTTCCCCGGCCAGGCCTTGCTTCGTGCCCTGACTGGCGTTCCCTTCGTCCTGCCCACCCTGGTGACCGCGGCCGCCTTCAGCGCCCTGCTCGGCCCCCAAGGCTGGATCAACCTGGGTTTGATGCGCTTATTCAACCTGGCACAGCCTCCCATCCAATTTCTCTACACCCTGGGGGCGATCCTGTTGGCGCACGTCTTCTATAACACCACCATCGTCCTGCGCACCGTCGGCGACTTCTGGTCGCACATCGACCCGCGCCTGGGCCAGGCCGCAGCTACGTTAGGAGCTACCCCACGCCAGGCGCTATTCAAAATCACCCTGCCGTTGCTTGCCCCGGCGGTCCTCACTGCTGCACTGCTGGTTTTCATATTCGACTTCACTTCCTTCGGGGTAATCCTGGTCCTGGGTGGGCCGCGCTTCGCCACCCTGGAAGTCGAAATTTATAACCAGACTGTCAGCCTGTTCAACCTGCCAGTCGCTGCCGCCCTGGCGATCATCCAGTTAGCCTTCACCTTGCTCCTGACGATTGCCTACACTCGCCTGTCTGCCCGCCTGGCCCGCCCCTTGAACCTGCGCCCGCAAAGCTACACCCGCCAGCGGCTGGTCACCCCACGCCAGCGCTTGCTAGCCGGCGCATACATCAGCCTGTTGGTCCTGCTCTTAGTTGCTCCACTAGCTGCCCTGGCTACCCGCTCCTTCACCCACTTGGAGTTCGGCGCCCGCCAACCCCCTGGCCAGCAAGTCTCCATTGCACAAAACCGCTCCGGGCTGACCCTGGCCTACTACCAGGAATTGAACGCCAACCGCCGCCAATCGCTGTTCAACAAACCACCTGCCTATGCAGTCGGTGTATCGCTGCTCTACGCAGCCGCGACAGTATTCCTGGCGCTCCTGTTAGGCGTCCCGGCTGCCTGGGCGCTCGCCCGCCAGGAATACTCCTGGCTAAATCGGGTGCTCGACCCGTTGCTAATGCTACCGCTAGGCACATCGGCCGTCAGCCTTGGCCTGGGGATGATCATCGCCCTGAACCAACCGCCGCTGCGCCTGATCGGTTCCCCCTGGCTGATTCCCCTCGCCCATACCCTGGTAGCCTTTCCATTTGTCGTGCGTAGCCTGACCCCTGCCCTGCGCAGCATCCGGCCGCGCCTGCGCCAGGCCGCTGCCAGCCTGGGTGCCAGTCCGCGCCAGGTATTCCGCGCCATCGACCTGCCCCTCGCCGGGCGGGCTATCCTGGTTGCAGCAGCCTTTGCCTTTACGATTTCCCTGGGCGAGTTCGGCGCGACCGCTGTCCTGGCTCGTCCAGAGTTTCCGACCGTTCCGGTAGCGATCTATCGCCTGCTCGGCCAGCCCGGCGCGCTAAATTACGGCCAAGCTATGGCGCTCAGCACGATCCTGATGGTCGTTGCTGTGGGATGCATGCTCGCGATCGAGCGGTTGCGCTTCGCAGATATCGGGGAATTCTAACCATGCTAACCGTGGAAAACCTCCATAAATCCTATGGCGCCAAGCAAGCCCTGGCCGGCGTTTCATTCGAAGTCCAGCCAGCTGAAATCCTCGCCATTCTTGGACCGAGCGGCTGCGGCAAATCCACCTTACTGAGCCTCATCGCCGGCCTAGAAACCCCCGACCAGGGATCGATCGCCTGGAAAGGCAATTCCCTGGCCAGTGTGCCGCCTCACCAGCGCGGCTTTGGCTTGATGTTCCAAGATTTCGCCCTCTTTCCTCACCTGGACGTTTTTGCTAATATCGCGTTTGGCCTGCGCATGCAGCACACTCCGCCTGACCAGATCATCCCTCAGATCCAGGCTGCCCTGGAATTAGTCGGTTTGCCCGGCTACGCAAAGCGGGATGTGAATACCCTGTCTGGCGGCGAACAGCAGCGTGTGGCCCTGGCACGCGCCCTGGCGCCCCGCCCCCGCCTCTTGATGCTGGACGAGCCGCTTGGCTCACTGGATCGTAGCCTGCGTGAGCGGCTGGTGCTTGACCTGCGCGCCATCCTGCATCGCAGCCAGCAGACCGCCATCTATGTCACCCACGACCAGGAAGAAGCTTTTACCCTGGCTGATCGCCTGATCCTGATGTGCGAGGGACACATTGAGCAAGCTGGCCTGCCAGAACAAATCTACTGCCAGCCCGCCAGCCTGTTCGTAGCCCGCTTCTTGGGCCAGGACAACCTGCTTTCCGGGCGGATCCTGTCCATCGACCCTGCCAATACTCAGGTCCAGACTGCCGTCGGTCAGCTCTGTCTTCCTGATCTGTCTGCCCGCTACCAGCCAGGTGCTCAGATTACCATCCTGATCCGCCCTAATGCAGTCCAGCTTGGCGAAGGCGGCCCGCAGTCCCTGCGCGGTGTCCTAGTAGAGGCAGTTTTCCGCGGCAGCCTGACCCGCACAACCATTGCCGTGAACAGTGTCGAGTTAAGATTTGATTTCCCCAGCCGCCAGGGTTTGCTCGCGCCTGGTCAACCGGTCCAGATCAGCTTCGATCCTGCTCAGGCCTTGCAGGTTTTTGACGAAATTGAGCCTTCTCAATGAGGCAGAGATAATGGACATAATTATTATCAAGAAAAACCACCTGGGACAAGAAACCTGGCGCTATTCTGGCCGGTTGGTGGAGCGTTCTGATCATCAGATCATCCTGGAAGCCTTTTTTGATCGGGACGATATGGACCTGCACGGCATGCCGCTCCGGCGCGGCGATCGCTTCTGCGAGACCTGGTATAGCGATCGCTGGTATAACATTTTCGAGATTTATGCGGTAGAAGATGATCGGCTGAGGGGCTGGTATTGTAATATCGGGCGCCCGGCAGAGTTTTCCGAATGCCAGTTATCCTATGAAGACTTGGCCCTGGATTTATTAGTCTTTACCGATGGCCGGCAGATCGTCCTGGACGAAGATGAATTTGAAGCGCTGGAGATCACCCCAGAGACACGCCAGTCAGCCCTGACTGCTCTGCAGGATCTCCAGCGCCAGTTTCAAGCCAGGTGAGATTTTCTGATCACGGGGTGATCTTGATCCACCCGTTGAAGATGCTGTTCAGCACGTTGACCAGCGCATTGTAAACCGCCTGCAGCACGTCCCATATTACATTCCAAGCCAGCGACAACACCAACACGCTAAACACGCAGCAGCAGGCCAGGATGACCAAAACAACCACGGCAACAATCCAGCCGTTGTTATTCTTTTTCGGTGGGGGCGCCTGGTAAGCCGGGGCGATGATCTCAGGCTGAATCGAAGGCGGAGGTGAGGGCGGTGGCACCCCATCCGTCCCGGCCGCAGCCCAGGCCGTTTGCTCAACTGGCCGGGCTTGCACATCGATCACTGCTTCTGCAGCCGGTGGGGCTGGCTCAGGCTCGACTGGCTGCCACTCGTTCGCCTCCGCAGGCAAAATTTCAGGCTCCTCTGACGGGATAGATTTTTCAGGATCGTGTTCCATTTTTCCTCCAGCAAAGTTACTTGGATCGATTAGCGGCCTGAGCCGCTCATCGGTTGAGGTCGATTGGCGCGCTTCCACAGCCAGATCGTGATCAACGCCAGGATCACCAACAGCAGCAGGCCGACCAGGATCGGGATTGCAATCGACAAGAAAGACACCACGGTGGAAATGACATCTTCCAACACACTGACCGGTGTATTACCCAGGCCACCAGTCGTCGCCGTAACTGCCGGGCGCACGACAGCCGATTTGACTGTATGCACACTGCCCGCCACCAACAGGCCCAGCGCCATGGCCAGCACCGGATGCATATCTGAAACGACACCCGAGCCAGCACCAAAAGCGATCGCCCCCGCCGCCGGGCGGATAAAGGACTGGATAACATCATTGATGTGATTAACCGCCGGAACTTTGTCAGCGAAAATCTCCACTAGCAGCAGGATCGCCAACAAGCCAATCACCCACCAGCTTGTCAGCGTATCCCACGGGCTACCCAGCTTGACCAGGTTGGTGAACTTCGCCAGTAAAGCCAGGCTGAGCAAAGGGATATAGGCGTTCAGCCCGGCGCTGGCCGAAAGGCCGAAAGCTGAAAATATTCCGGTTAAGACATCCATTCGATAACACTCCTCTCAACCAATTTGAAAACCACCCCATGTTCCGGTCAGCCAAAACCGGGCCAGGTCAAAAGCAGCAACCTGTAGCAATGCCACACCAAAGCCGGCTGCCAGTGGAAAAACAAGCTGCTGGAAATTCTGGTAGCGGTTTTCCCGGCGCAGCAGGGTCATTCCAAGCACAGTATAAACCATGGTCAGCAACGCCAGCACCCCACTTGCGCTGACCAGCGCCAGTGGATACAACACCACCGGAGACTCGGTCAGGACCAATCCCCCCAGCAGGCCAGCAGCCAGGAGCAACCCGGCCAGCGCCCGCCAGCCATCCATCGCCGGGCGTTGGTCCCATTCCTGCCAGACGGTCTGGTTGAAAGCTGGGAAAAGGTAGACAGCAACCACCAAGCCCATTCCCAGGCCGCTCAACATTCGGATCGAATTCTGCGGTGGGTATAGCTGTGGCCCGCCGGGCAGCAGGCTCGCAAATGAGTTCAGCCCATCAACCGCAAAGGCGAGGACGAACACGGCCAGGATCGCCCGCAATCCACCCACAGGCAGGCCGCCACGACGCGAGCGAAGCAGCGCCAGGTACACCAGGCCAGTAACTGCTCCCAGGTACATCCCCGAGCAGCGCGCACAGAACGAAAGCGGCCGGTCATCCAGGTGAAATGAGCGCGCCGCGATCTGGTGGCAAACCGCATAACCAACCGCATCTGCCTTGCCTAGCAGGCCTTGCGGGGTATTCAGCAGCCACCCAAACACCAAAAGGCTTAAAGCCAACAGCACCGCTCCTTTCCAGGGAGCAGCGATCAGGCTTTTGTGAAGGGAGACAGGTTGCATCATCCTTGATTATAGGTGGTTTACCATTTTTTGCCAGGGTTACATTCTATATACGCAAATCGACCTGCCAGGTTGTAACCCAACCACCCAGAAAGCAATCCAAATCATCCCACTTTTTAGCGCATTTAATATTATAGCTGCTATAATAATTGCATACCTTATTGCAGGAGGATCCTATGAAAGCCCGCCTGACGATTCTAATTTTGACAATCCTGGTCAGCCTGACTTCTGTCTGTGGCCTGCTTTTCTTTTTCAATGTGCTGGCGCAGTTTAAGCAGGCTCAGGCGGCCTTCCCGGGCGTGAATGGAAAAATTGCTTTCAATCGCACGCAGCTAAGCGGCGATAATATCTGGATTATGGATGCCGATGGTTCCAATCAGGTCCCCCTGACTAATTCTGGCCTGACCGCCGATCCAGTCTGGTCGGCCGATGGCAAGAAAATAGCCTTCACCCGGAACGGAGAAATCTGGATCATGGACGCCGACGGCTCCAACCAGGTCAACCTGACCAATACCCAGGCTCCGGTCAATGAATCCAACCCGGCCTGGTCGCCAGATGGCCAGAAAATTGTTTATGAAAGTCGTTTTGGCTCATTTACCTCTGAAATCATGGTCATGGATATCAGCGGCGCAAACCAGATCTCGATCACGATTAACACCGCCAACGATCTCAACCCTTCCTGGTCGCCGGATGGCAACCGGATTGCTTTTCAGACCGACCGGGATGGCAATTTTGAAATATACACGATGGATCCCGACGGCTCCAATCCAACCAACGTCACCAATGACCTAGCCATTGATACCGAGCCCGACTGGTCGCCGGATGGCAGCCAGTTGGTCTTCAACAGCCGGGCGCGGGGCGCACCCTATAACAACCCGCGCACCGATGTCTTCCTGATCAATACGGATGGAAGCAGCCTGGCCCGGTTGACCAATAACCAAAACCTGTACGATAATGACCGGCCCGCCTTTTCTCCCGATGGTCTCCAGGTCGTTTTTGATTCCAACCGCCTCGGTGGGCAAA
>CAZAGA010000144.1:0-8393 GCA_964484335.1 uncultured Anaerolineaceae bacterium | reverse complement strand
CGATTTCCTGCCCGCTGAAGAAAGAACGCAGCAGCCCAATGCTCCCCCACAGCACTACCTCCAGGCTGACCAATGCGACGGCGTAAAAATACAGGCGGCGGATTGTTTGCATCGTAGCCTCCCGGCTCACTGACTCGGGCTAACCGCTTTATCCAAACCTGGCGCCCAGAACGGCCAGGGAGCGGTGGTAATTTTCCAGACACCGGCTGCGTCCTGGCGCAGGACGATGCTGGTCTCGTCCTGCCAGGTATCCTGAAATGGTCCACCAGAAGTATGCAGCACGATCAACCGTACCATGGCCGTTTTTCCGGCCTGCTCAGCTGCCCCCAAACGAACGCTGAGCGAATCAAAGGCTTGTCTCTGCGCCAGCAGCCCATTTTCAAACTGTTCAAGGCTGGGCAAATCTGCATCCTGGGCCAGCAAGCTGTAAGCAGTCGAGTAATCACCCTTTTGCAGGGCGAGAATATAGTTTCGCACTATCCCCTCAGGGGTGTCCACCGGACCATATTCCTGCTCACCAGATCGCACATAAAAAAGCACAATCGCTGAGACCACCAGCCCGGCTAAGGACAGCAAGATGAGTAGTAAAAGGCGGTCTTGTTTAAGAGAGAATCGATCGGACATAGATAATATTGTATAGTATCAACCCTGGAAATGCAATCCAACCAGGTAACTCAAAACCAGTCAGGTGGTGGAGCACAGCTCGACCACCTGACTGGTTTTGAGTGTTAAAAGTGAGCGGGTTGGCTTAGATCCAGCCGCGTAGCTCCATCGCCTTGACCACACGCCCAATCGCGACCATGTAAGCGGCGTCGCGCATGAAGACCTTTTCGCCCTCGGACATTTCCAGGACGCTGTTGAAGGCGTTGGTAATCTTGGTATCCAGGCGTTCGAGAGCTTCGTTGCGGGTCCAATAATAATTCATGTCATTCTGGACGCTCTCAAAGTAAGAAACCGTCACGCCACCGGCATTACACAAGAAGTCCGGGATGACAAAGACGCCATTTTGCTTGAGAACTTCGTCCGCTTCCGGAGTGGTCGGGCCATTGGCGCCTTCCGCCACCAGGCGTACCCGGCTGCTGATCTTCTTGACCGTCTCGGCGTTGACCTGGCCTTCGAGGGCGCCAGGAATCAGGATATCGACATCTTTGCTGATCCAGGCTTCTGCGTCTTCGATCTTGTAGCCGGCCGCAATAGCTGTGCCCTTGTCAATCGATCCATACTGGTCGGTAATCGACTGCAGGAAGCGCGGGTTGATTCCATCCGGGTGGCTGACGGTGTAGGGCAGGCGATCGCCGCGATCCCAGTAAGAGACACAGGCAACTTTTCCGCCCAATAGCTCGGTAAAACCGATCGCAGCATATTGGGAAACATTGCCAAAGCCCTGGATCGCGGCCACGGATTTGGTCGGGTCCATTTTGAGATGTTTGAGGGCTTCGCGGACGGTATAGATCACACCAAAGCCGGTTGCTTCGGTGCGACCCAGCGAGCCGCCGCCGCCTACCGGCTTTCCAGTGATCACGCCGGGGGTATACTGGCCAACCAGCTTCGAATACTCATCCATCATCCAGCCCATCATTTGCGGTGTTGTACCGACATCCGGCGCAGGCACGTCCTGGCGTGGTCCAATATTGCGCCACATTTGATCCACCCAACCGCGGCAGAGATGCTCTTTCTCATGTACGGTCAGCGAAGCCGAATCGACCGGCACGCCGCCCTTGCCACCGCCCAGCGGAATATCTGCCACGGCGGTTTTCCAGGTCATCCACATTGCTAGGGCCCGTACGGTATCAATCGTCTCAGAGGGATGGAAGCGAATGCCACCTTTTGAAGGGCCACGCGCATCATTATGTTGCACTCGGTAGCCGAAGAAGACCCGGGTCGAGCCGTCATCCATGCGAACTGGAATCATGAATTTGAATTCACGCATCGGCCAGCGCAGCATTTCCGAGACTTGGGGATCCAGGTTCAGTTGCGCTGCCACGTGATCAAACTGGCTCTGAGCCATTTGAAACGCGTTGATTAATTCTGCCATTCGATTCTCTCCTTGTAAGTTTATTTAACCATTAGTGTGGTTAAAAATATAAACGGGCACCCCGGTCTGGCGCCCGCTTTATTTCCGGTTTATGTCAACCAGGTAGCTCATATCAATCTGTCCTTGGATGATCCTGACCTAAGCTTAATCGAAGCATCAAGCCCCGTCAAGTGTCGAGTGTCATGTCTGCGATATGTCAATCGACCCATCCTGCCTCGACCTGCGCCGCTCGGCCAGCTGCCCATCCAGTTCCTGCTGGATTAACTGCGGGTTTCCCTTGCCCTGTGCCAGGCGCATCACCTGGCCAAACAGCCAGCGCGCCAGACCATCTTTTCCGCCCAGGTACTCCGCTACCTGGGCGGGATTATCGTCCAGGGCGCGGGTCACCCAGCCGGCGATTGCCGCTTGATCCGATACCTGGCGTAAGCCACGCCGGGCGACGATCTCCTGGGCCGATCCGCCAGCCGTGAACAACTCGACCAGCACCCCCTTGGCGGTGACCTGGTTGATTTCACCATTGGCGACCATTTCCACCAGGCCAGCCAACGCTGCCGGGCTGACCCGGTCAGCCTCGATTTCAAGATTGTGCTGATTTAACAAACCAAATAAATCGCCGGTGATCCAGTTCGCCAAAAGCTTAGGTGGCGTGCCCGGCGCGGCCCGGACAGCCTGCTCAAAGTAGTCCGCCACCGCTGGCTCGACGATCAGCACCCCGCTGTCATAGGCGTTCAAGCCATAATCCGCCTGGAAGCGCCGGGCCTTAGCTGCCGGTAACTCCGGCAAACCGGCTTTGATGCTTTCCAAGAACCCCGGATCAATCACCAGCGGCGGCAGGTCCGGCTCGGGAAAGTAACGGTAATCCTCTTCCCCTTCCTTCACCCTTTGGGTAAAGGTCAAACCGCCTCCCTCGTCCCAGCCGCGCGTTTCCTGTACCACGACCCCGCCGTGGGCCAGTAGCTCGCTTTGGCGCTGGATCTCGTAGGCTACAGACCGTTCTAAAGCCCGAAAGCTGTTCAGGTTTTTGATCTCAGTCCGAGAACCCAAAGCCTGCGCTCCAACTGGCCGGACGGAAACATTCGGCTCGATCCGCAGTACTCCCTTCTGCATATCGCCGGAATTCACCCCCAGGTACCTGAGTAAGCTACGTAGCGCCGCCGCGTAGGCGCGCACTTCCTCTGCTGAGTGCAGGTCGGGCTCGCTGACAATCTCGAGCAGCGGCACCCCGGCCCGGTTTAGATCGACCAGCGAATAGCCCTGGCCAGGCTGGTCCACGTGGGTCAGCTTGCCGGTATCCTCTTCCAGGTGTACCCGCCGGACGCGGATCCGGCGCTCGCCCTGCGAGGTCTGGATCGCCAGCTCTCCATTACGCGCCAGGGGCATTTCGTACTGGGAGATCTGGTAGCCCTTGGGCAGATCGGGATAAAAATAGTTCTTGCGGGCAAAAATACTGGTCAGGTTTACCTGGCAGCCCAACGCCAGGGCCACCCGCAGGCCATATTCAACCGCTTTTTCATTGACCACCGGCAGCACACCGGGCATCCCACTGCACACCGGGCAGGCAGCAATATTCGGCTCGGCCTGGGTGGAATCAACCACCCGGCAGCCGCAGAACATTTTCGAAAGGGTTTGGAGCTCAGCATGGACCTCCAAACCGATGACCGCTTCGTACGCCATTCGTTCTTTTCCGCCTGCCCTACAGCATAACCTCGGTATTGTCGCCGGCGTTGACAACGCCCGCCCGGCGAGAAAGCTGCGCTCGCCGGCCAACCAGTGAGTTCTCCAAGATGATCCGTGTCACACAGGCTTCATCTTCCAGGATCGAATCCCGGATGATGCTCTGCTCGACCATGCAGCCCGCGCCTAGCGAGACATACGGTCCAATAATCGATTCACGAATGGTCGCCGAAGGATGGATGAATACCGGCGGTATCAGCACCACACCTTCCCGGCTGGCGGCCTGGGTGCTGTTATCCGAGCCGTGCTCGAGCAGGTAGCGGTTTGTTTCCAGGATCGCCTCCGGTGTGCCCGCATCCAGCCAGACATCGACTTTCTCGACCCTCATCTTTAGCCCGCGTTCGAGCATAATGTTCACCGCATCGGCCAGGAAAAATTCTCCCTTCAGTTGGACCTGGCGTTCGATCTGTTCGTCTATTGCCGAGAGTAAATCGGCGGCATTCTTGAAATAATAGAAGCCGACCACCGCCAGGTTGTTTTCCATCTCCCTTGGCTTTTCGATCAGGCCGGTCACCTGGCCAGCCGGGTTGACCACCGCCACGCCAAACCGGCGCGGGTCAGGAACCGGCTTAACCCAGGCAATCGCGTCATACGGCTCATTGTTCAGGAACGATAGGTCGGTTTCCAGCAGGGTATCGGCAAACACCACCAACATCGGCCCATTCAGGTGCTGGCTGGCAAGCTGGATGGCGTGCGACTGGCCGCGAGGATTCTCCTGAACGATGAAATGAGAGATGATGTGGGGATACTTCTCCCGCACGTGTTCTTCGATCTGATCGCCAAGATAACCAACGATATTTATTAACTCGATATCCATATCCGCCGGCAAGGTCGCCAGGCTGCCGATGACATGATCAATCATCGCCTTTCCAGCCACGCTGATCAATTGTTTTGGCTTGCTCCAAGTATGCGGCCGGAGGCGTGTGCCCAGCCCGGCCATTGGAATGACAACTTTGATGGTTGAATTCGGCACTGTTTTTCCCTCAGATTTTTTTGTTTCATGCGATCAACTCCCAGGGGTTTCCCGGGAAGATCCTCCAGCGATCAACGCTTCCGGCACACCAGTAAACCCTTGCCGATCGTGGCGACGATTGCATCCACGCGATCGTCAGCCAGGACTGCATCAACAAACGGCTGCAGTTCAGCTTGGTGGCTGAAAACGTTATCAGCCACCAACCAACCTCCCGGGACCAGGTTTGCTACCACCAAATCGTAACAATCCTGGTAGACATCTTTTTCAGCATCCAGAAAACAAAACGCCACCTGGCGATATTCGCCCAATAACTGGCGCGCATCCCCGGCAATTAATTCAATTACTTCCTCGGTAGCGGTTAATGCAAAGGTTTCTTCGGCCAGCTTGACTTTTTCCGACAGGATCTCGAAAGTGATCAGCTTCTGCTTACGCACCCGGCAAGCTTGCGAAAGCCACAAGGCTGAATAACCGCCACTGGTACCTACTTCGATCCATTGCCCCTCGGGCGCGCCAGCCGCCAGCAAGGCCAGGAATCTGCCAGTCTCCGGCACTACCTGGCGCAACGCTTGCAGCTTGGGTACGCCCTCTTTACGGTGACGGGCATCCAGGGCTTCTAAGACCTGCATCCGCTCTAAAACAGCTTGAGGAATATTGTTAAACATCATACCCTTCCAGACTAGATTTGCAATTCGGCCAGTTGGCTCTCAACCAGCTCGACGGCTGTGCCCAGGGTCTGGGCGTCAAATGCAAAGCTGGCCCCAGCAGTACGGTACAGCTCCGGCAGGCTGGCCGTGCCGCCCAGCGCCAGCGCAGCCCGGTAGCTAGCCACTGCCCCAGCCTGGTCCTTGAGTGCATTGCGCCAGACCAGCACCGCTCCAAGCTGCGCCAATCCATATTCCACGTAATAGAACGGATAACGGAAGATGTGCTGCTTGCGCTGCCAGCCGGTCATCGCTTCCTGTTTGAGGCCACTCCAATCGACCCCAGGGATATAGCGGTTCCATAAGTCCAGCCAGTAGGCGTCGCAGGCAGCTGGGTCCAACGCTTGCTCTGCATGGGTATAGACCCAATGCTGGAAAGCATCCACCACGGCCATGTATGGCCAGAAGGTCAGGATATGCTCCAGGTGCTCAGCTCGAAACCGGCGCGCCTCGGCCGGGGAATAAAAACCTGCCAGCCCTGCCCCATTTCCAGCGCAGGCCAGATAAGGCGAGGCTAACAGCTCCATGGCCATCGAAGCGACTTCCGCAAACTCCAGGCCGGGGTTGCGCTGCTGGGCATAGGGCAGCTTCATGCGCTCGAAATTATGGAAGGCATGACCGCACTCATGTAGGATCGTGCGCACATCTCCCGATAAACCAACCGCATTCATAAACACAAACGGCAGCCGGACGACCGGGAAGCCGATGCAGTACGCTCCTGGCGCTTTACCTTTGCGGTTGGCAAGGTCAAGATTTCCGGCTTGCTGGATGGCGTGGTAGTATGCGCCCAACTGCGGGTCCACCAGCTCGAAGACCTGGCCGGCCTTCGATTGCAGATCTTCCACGTCGCCGTAGGGCGGCAAAGCCGGCTGGTGCACCGGATAGAGGTCCTGGTCCAAATCCCATGGTCGCAGGCGATCCAACCCAAGCTGCTCTCGATGCCGCTCGTAGATGCGCGTGGCAGCCGGGACCGCGACCTGCTCGATAGCCTGCTGGAACTCCAGGCAATTCTCAGGAGAATAGTCCAGGCGCAGCATCTGCTCCCAGCGGTAGGCGCGAAAATCGGGCCGCCCGGCGTTCTCTGCCAGGCGGCAGCGCAGCGGCAGGAAGCGCTGCCATAGCGCGTTGATGGCCTGCCGGTCAGCCAACTGGCGGTTGGCGGCGGCTTTCCAGGCTTCCTCGCGCAGCGCCCGGTCCGGGCTCTGCCCGACCAGGCGCAGTTTTTGCAAGGTCAGCTCCTCGCCTTCCCACAGGACCGTCTGCGCCCCAATCACCTGGTTATATTGCGAAGCCAGTTTACGCTCCTCCGATAGGAATGGTAGATTCTCGGCCCGAAAGAGCCCAGCTTCGACCTGCATTTTGCGGAATGGAACGCTGAAGCCACCCGGCTCCAGGCCGCTGGTGAGTAGTTTTTGCTTGAGCCGTTGATCGGCCGCCTGGGCAGGTTGGTAGATCTGGTCCAGGAAGCTGTGATAGCGGGTTTCAGCCTCGGCATCGGTGGTATCCTGGGTGGTCGCCACGTTCAGGCGGGCGTACCATTCGGCAATCAAATCGTGCAGGCGGGTCCAATCGCTCATCCAGGCCGCCAGGTTGCTGCCATCCAGTGGACGCTCGGCCAACTCCTGGAAATAGGGCTCAATCTCTGGCCAGGTAAAGTGCATGAATTCGGCAGTTGAAGTGGGTAACTGGTCAAACATGCGCCAGCTCCTCCAGGGTGGTCAACATCAGCGCCACCGCTTCTTGCAAGGTGCCCGCATCGAAGGCCAATTTCGCCCCCGCGGTAGCAAACAACTCCGGCAGGCCGACCGTCCCGCCCAAGGACAGCGCCCAGCGATATTGGCTCACCGCAAGTTGTTGATCTCGCCGGGCATTGCGGAAGACTTGCACCGCGCCCAACAGTGCCAGGCCGTACTCAATATAATAAAACGGCGCCTGGTGGATGTGTAGCTTGCGTTGCCAGCCGGTCGCTTTTTCCTGCTCGAAGCCGCTCCAATCGATCCCCATCATAAAGCGATCCCACAAGCCCGACCAGCAGGCGTCACAGTTCGCCGGCTCGTGCGCTGCTTCCGGGTTCTCGTAGACCCAATGCTGGAAAGCATCCACCACCGCCATATATGGCCAGAATAACAGGCTGCTCTCGAGATGCTCGCTGCGCGCCCGGGCGGCGTCTTGCTCATTATAGAAACCACCCCGCCGCTCGCTCAGGTAAGGCGAAGCCAGCAGCTCCATCGCCATTGAGGCGACCTCGGCAAATTCCATCGGCACATCGCGCTGCTGCAGATAAGGCAACCCAGCAGTTTCAAAGACATGGAACGAATGCCCGCCCTCGTGCAACAAAGTCTGGACATCATCATGGATGCCAACCGCATTCATGAAGATAAACGGGCGGTGGACAACCGCATATTCGGTGCAGTAACCGCCCGGGGCTTTCCCTTTGCGGTTGTCCAGGTCAAGTAGGCCTTCGCGGCGCATCACTTCGAAATACTCGCCGAGCTGAGGATCGACTTGTTGGAAAATGGCAGCAGTTTTTTCGATTAATTCACCCGCACCGCCGAACGGGCGCAGCGGTGGGCGGCCGCCTGGATCGACAAACAGGTCCCACGGCCGCAGGCGCTCCACCCCCAGGCGCTGGCGGCGATTCTCATAGACTCGCCGGGCGGCTGGGACAACCACCTGCTCGATCGCTGCATGGAAGGTGCGGCAATCCTGCGGGGTATAGTCGAAGCGCTGGTACTGCCGCCAGCGATAGGAACGATAATCCTTGAACCCGGCATTCCTGGCCATCTGCTGGCGCAAGTCGAGATATTTCACCCACAGATCGTTAATTGCCTGGCGGTCTGCCAGTTGACGTTCAGCAGCTAGCCGCCAGGCCCGCTCGCGCCGCTCCCGCTCCAATTCCTGGTAGACCGGCTGGAGTTGGGACAGGGTGATTTCCCCGCCATCCCAGGCC
>CAZAGA010000143.1:0-8398 GCA_964484335.1 uncultured Anaerolineaceae bacterium | reverse complement strand
ACGCCCGCACCTTCGGCCCGGCGTCCGCCGGGTAAGGCACCAGTTGGCACAGGTATAGGATGCGCATCAGTAAGACCAAACCTCGCGAAACACCTTCCAATACCCTTTGGACAGGCTATTCGCTCGTTTCCGCTGTTCTGAACTTCGAGAGGACAGAGATCTTAAGAACCAAAGAGTCACTCGAATTAAACTGGCCAGGGCAATAATAAGCTTAATCGCCATCAACTTTCCTTGTTTCTCCGGGTGATGTTTTCGCCAGAAATGGCAGTAACTCCGGTATAAATGGGGGTAATTCGCTGATGGCCTTTGGATGACGCTCTGGCGTCCATAATGAATGATTTCACTGCCGGGGAAATATTCTACTTTCCAATGATTTTGCTTTGCCAAAAAACACAAGTCAGTCTCTTCCAGGAATATAAAAAACTGTTCGTCGAAAGGCCCGATCTGCTCCCACGTCTCACGCCGGATGAATAAACACGCCCCCAGCAGATGTGCAACCTCCCTTGTTTCGCTCAGTTCACCATCGGTATACACACTGGCCTGCGAGAACCATAGCCAGGGCAGCTTCCAAAGATAAAAGGCATCCACCAGGGCATTCTTTACCCCAGGATATTCGCGCCAGCAAGATAGCTGCCGTGATCCGTCAGGATTTAAAATCTTTGGCCCCAGGATGCCGGTCTCTGAATGCTGGTCAGCATATCCCAATAAAGCCTCAATCGAACCCGGAAGGACAATCGTATCTGGATTTAAGAAAAATAGATACCGGCCCAGGGCTCGCTGTGCCGCCTGGTTATTGGCTGCTGCAAAGCCAGCGTTTTTCACATTCGCCAGCAAAACAACCCCTGGAAACCTCGATCGAACTGCCTCCACACTGCCATCTATTGAAGCGTTATCCACTAACAAGACTTCATAGGTTGCCCTCGTGAAACCCTGTGGAATGCTCTCCAGGCACTGCAGCAAGAGCTCCCGCGTATTCCAGTTTACGATAATGATCGAAATATCGATGTCAGTCATGATATTAAAAATGGACTGCCCGCTTCATCAAATCCCAATGAGTCTTAAATTCGTTGCTGGCCCCTCTTTTTCCCAGTCGCCAGGCAATACCCCAAAAGACCGCCTTTAGAAAATTCGATACCACAAGCAAAGACTTGAACGTAACTACTGCAACTTTGCCATAATGTTTTCGAAAAAACACTGCCTTCTTCTCGCTAATGCGGATCAGACGGTGCGTCGAAGATCGCCGCATGGTTGATCCGCCTAAATGAACCACCTCAGCCGAAGGCAAATATATAATTTTCCACCCCGCTTGATTAATCCGGTAGCACCAATCAATTTCTTCTGAGTACAAAGGATCAAAACGCGTATCCAGGTAGCCGATTCGCTGTGCAATGGTTCTTCGCACCATCATGCACGCCCCGCTGATATTTTCCACCAGGTAGGGTTGTTTGGCTTCCTTCAGGGTATGCAGCATTTCCGAAAAAGGCACCAGGCCTTCATAAACTGGGTGCGGCCGGAAACCATAAGAAAGCTGCCAACTCCCGTCTGCGTTCAACAGCCGCGGCCCAACTGCGCCTACCTCGGGATGTCCGTCCATGAATTCCACCATCTTCTGAAACGCACCCGCTCGCACAAGCGTATCATCGTTGAGCATCAACAGATAGCGCCCGGTTGCCCGCTCAAATGCCAGGTTGTTATTCGTCGAAAAACCCCGCATCTCGGCCTGCTCGATCAGCTCCACCTGCGGAAAGCGCGCCCCGATCGCCTCCCCGCTCCCATCCCGGCAGGCGTTGTTCACCACAATCACCTGCAGCGCCAGCTCGCCCGCCTGCCCAAACACGCTCTCCAGGCAGGCCAGCGCCACCTCCCGGTTGTTGGTGTTGATTATCGATACCGAAATGTCCGCTTGCCGCTCAAGCATCCCGTGTCCCCTCTTCCATCAACCCCCGGCTGAACAGCCCGCCCGCGAACAGCCAGAAATAAATACTTCCCTGGAAGCCCGGAATCCCGATATTATACACAAACGGCAGAAACCAGTCCGCGAACAGCCCAGACACCAACACCGCCGCCAGCGCCGCCAGCGTCCCGTTGGCATACCCCTCCCGGAAGCCTCCCCCGCCCGCCCGGCCCAGCCGCCAGCCCTGCCGCAGCACCACCGCCGCCAGCCAGCCGAACAGCGCCAGCCCGATCAGCCCGCTCTGCAGGGCGATGTCAAAATAATTATTATGCGTGTTGAAGCTCAAATAATAGCCCAGGTAAAAATACAGCGAAGTCAGGTAAGGATACACCGCCGGCCCCAGCCCGCTGATCGGGTTGGCCTTGATCAGCTCAAAGACAATTGGCCAGGTCGCATAGCGGGTGAACGAGCTCCATTGCTGCGTCTCGGTGTTAATCTGGCTGTTGTAATAGTCCAGGAAGCTCGGCAGCAGGACGAGCCCGCCAACCACCGTCGCCGCCAGCCCCATCCGCCAGTCCTTCAGCCACAGCAGCACGCCAATCGCCAGCGCCGGCGGCAGCCAGCCTGAAACCCACTCCCCCCGCCGCAGCAGCCCGAAGACCACCACCAGCAGGGCGATCGCCGCCAGGCCGTAGCGCCCCCACAACTTCAGCCGCCGGTTGAACAGCGCCTGCCCCATGCTCAAGCCAGCCAGCAGCGTCCAATACACCGCCGATCCGTGCTGGGCGTCCACGAACCACCTCAGCACAAAATCAAACCCCCACGGGATCACCTGCGCCAGCAGGTAGACCGTCCCGATCCCAATATACAGCCAGGTGAAGCTCTCCACCAGCCGCCGGCGCTCAAACAGGTTCGCCGCCAGCAGCAGCCCCCCGATCGACAAAGCGTACAGCAAGAACGCCCCCAGTTGCGCCGGCAGGCTCGGCCGGGTATTCCCCAGCGGCAGCCACGGCAAGAAGCTCGTCAGCCAGCCCAGCAGGCAGGCCCCAATGAACAGCAACCCCGGCAGGTTCGCCGGGATTGGCCGCAGCCGCACCTGGCGCTCCACGATCACCATCTTCACCAGCCAGGCCCCCGCCAGCGCCAGCGTCAGCAAGAAAGTCGCGTTGAAGCTCACATTGGTGCCCGTCCCGACTTGCCGGTCGACCAGGAACGACACCGGCACCAGCGCCACCAGCCCCCATGGCAGGTAGCGCAGCAGGGCCACCAACCCCAGCAACCCGATCGCCGCCAGGGCCGGCAGCCAGGCCAGCCGGCTCTGCGCCCGCAGCCCAATCAGCGCCGCGATCGCCAGCGTCCCGCCGATCACTGCCGCCTGCCGCCACAGCCTGGAATACTCAGAAAGCCTCATCCCCTACCTCCCCAGGCATCCTGAGCGCAGTCGAAGGATCATCCCACCGTCTCCTCAACCAAATTACAAAATTTCTCCCCAATCCCCTCCCAACCATACTGCGCCTCCACCAGCTTGCGCCCCTTCTCTGCCATCGCCTGGCGCAGCGCCGGGCTCTCCAGCACCCGCACGCACAGCGCCGCCAGCGCCCCCGGCTTATCCGCAATCAAAATCTCCTCCCCCGGCCGCGCCGCCAATCCCTCCGCCCCCTTCGGCGTCGCTACTACCGGCGTCCCCAGCGCCATCGCTTCCAAAATCTTCAAGCGCGTCCCGCCCCCGCTGCGCAGCGGCGCCACCGCCAGCCAGCTCCCCGCCACCGCCGGGCGCACATCCTCCAAATACCCGCTCAGCTCCACCCCCGGTTGGTCTGCCACCCCCGCCAGGTCCACCCCCTCCGTCCGCCCCGTTACCACCAGCCGCGCCCCTGGTCGCGCCTCGCGGATCAGCGGCAGCGTCTCCGCCGCGAACCAGCGCACCGCCTCCAGGTTGGCCGCATACGTCAACGACCCGTTAAATACCAGCAGGTCCGGCTCTGGCTCGGCCAGCCCCATCTGGCGTGTCTCCAGGTCCACTCCGTTCGGAATCACTGCCAGCCGCCCACTATACTCTGGAAAGCTCGCCAGCACCGCTTGCTGGTCTTGCTCCGAAACCATACTCACTACCTCAAATTGCGCATAAAGCTGCCGTTCATACCGCCGGCACTTCTGCCAGGTCACCCAACCGGCAATCCGGCGGGCCAGGCCGCGCTGCATCCGGAAGCGCTCTTCCATCCAGTGCGTCGTGAAATTATGCTCTTCCAGGATCCGCCCCCTCACATTCCCCTGCAGGGCGTACGGCGCTGCTCCGATCGTCGAAGCAATTACGCCCTCCGGCTTGACCTGCTCGATCGCTTCCAGCGCTTGCCTGGCCATCTCAGCGCTGTAACCGCGGATCACATCCCGCGGCGTCAGCGAAAAATGCCCGCTCAGGTTTTTGCGCGGATCGCGCCAGAAGGGATCGCGCACTACCACCTGGGTGCTGGCGCACAGCTCGTTCGCCACCGCCAGGTATTCCCGCTCCCGCTCCACCGGCAGGAAAGCCACCAGGTGCACCCGGTGGCGCTTCCCCAGCGCCTTGAGCAGTTGGTACACCCGGATCCGCGAGCCGTTATCCTGCGGAAAGGGAAACCAAGCCGAAATAAAAAGGATATCCATCAACTCAATTGTTAAAAGAACTTATTACCTATAACCGAGAGATTCCTTCTTGAAAACCTTGCTGCCAACACCCAATAATTAGGCGGTAATAAGCAAATCTCATCAGGTTACTAGATACGGGATAACGGTTCAATAGTCGACACATAAGTAAAAATGTCCGACGCGTCAGATTTAGGCTATAGAATCTATATAATAATTTGGTCATGAGAAGATAGATATCATCTTCATGAAGATCGGGTGGCAAGAATGAATTTATAGCAGGGAAATCTTTTCTCCAAGCAGGATAGGTATTTAATAATTCCGGTAATGCCCGCTGATATTTTTGGGCTTGTTCACAACGTTCTATTAAAGATCGTGGATGATTATGATAGCTAATAGCGTCAGGGCAATAAATAATTGGAATATCTAATAATTGTGCTCGATATGCAAATTCTATATCTTCAAATGATCTCAATCTAGGATTAAAAAACCCAATACGATGTGATACTGTTTTTGGTATTGACATATTACCGCCAAATGCTTGGTAAAAAGGTATTTGGCGCAACGTATCGCCTCGATCTAACCCCGATTCAGGATTTACAATTCGTTCCCAGTGTGTTCGGTAAGCAGGCAAATATGGTTTCATCCGACCACAAATTAAGGATTCGTATTTTGCGGATGTATGGGCATTTTCATGCAATTGAATGAAATTTGAATCAGGTATGAGATCACAATCTGAGAAGATGATTATTTTTCCCTTTGCAAATATACTGCCAGTATTACGAGCTGTTGAAGGGCCTTCAACACTGTCCTGTTTAATTATTCGCAGATTATTAATTTTCTTATTGTTTATTAATAATTCAACTGATCCGTCAGTCGACGCCTGATCAACAACTATCACTTCATATCGACTAGCCTGATAATTTTGTTTTGCCAGCGCATCCAGGGTCAGTGGCAGCGCATCCGCCCGGTTGTGGTTCGGGATTACCACGCTGATCTCGATCATGTGCTCCCTCCAATCAGACCACTGAACACCCCGGCCAGCTTCCCCGCCAGCGTCCGGCGCTCATAGCCCCCGATCACCTCTGCCCGCGGGTGATAATGCGCCTGGCGAAAGCGATCCGGTGCAAGGCTGAGTTCTTTCAACGTATTCACTACGCCCAACTCGTCTCTGGCATCAACAAAATAGCCTGTCCCGCTCCACCGGATCAGTTGGATCGGTTTGCCTTCTGGCCCAATGAATAAGATTGCTCTCCCACTGGCCAGGTACCCAAATAATTTGCCGGGATAATTCCCCTGCCAGCCCACCTCTGTTCCCAAAATGAGCACCAGAAATTCCGCTCCGCGTATCACCTACAGCTCGTCCGCCCAGGTTTGGTTCGAGACCGCAATACTGATCTTCATTTCACCAATTCCCTAAAGCCAAATTTACTGATCCCTGTTTTTGTTATTCGCGCCTCAGGCGCATATCCTGACGGTGTATCTCCGCCTAGCAATCCTTCAGGAAATTGAGACGAAATAGAGAGTTGTTTGGATTGGCGATCGTATCGAAAGAGGATCATCTGGTCATATTTGTCAATTCCCCAAGGTCTAACTACACCCGAGTCAGTAAACTTTAAAGACCCGCTGGCCTGATCAATTGATATTCCTTTAAGTGAATCATCATTATAGAAAAGTTTCAAGGCATAGCTTAAGCCTTGCCCCGATGGCCCATCAGAGAATGCCAGGGGAGTGTACGTCTCAGAGGGGGCTGGTGGGACTATCAATAAATAAATGCTCGAATCAGGTGAAAATTCAGGCGCCAAAGTGAACATTTGATTCCAAACGCTTTTTTGCTCTTCCCAGGCCCGTACAGCGCCCTTCTCAACGAGCAATTGAGAAATTATGCCTATAGAGATCAAAAATATTGACAAAACAGCCACCGATAAAGTAACTGATCGTTTGTTACTGCTAATAAACATCGCTAAAAGTTTTATCGCCGATAGAAAGGTTAATGCCGCGCCAATACTCGGTAAAATATTTATTCTCGAAGCGTAAAAACCCAGCCAGGGCCCCCAGGCCAGAACAAACGGAAAATAACCCAAACCCACTAATAGTAAACCTGTTGCTATCAGAAAAACCACGAATTTCCAGTCTCCAAGGCCGGAAAACTCTTTTCCTCGGCTCGTTTTCGGGGCCCGTTTATTTAACAAGAAGATTACGAACGCCAGTCCTGCCAAAACTGCATAAAAAAACAGTGATGCGAAAATGCTTATATTCGATGATGAACTTTCAAGAATCGGTAATAATCTCCGCAGCACCTCAGCCCAGCTCCATTGAAACAACAACCGGTAACCAGTAACCAATCGGCTAATAATTTCAAGTATTGAGAATGAATCGCCATTGATTTCATAACCGTTTCCAATAGCAATGCCCAACCACTTTATAGCAAATGTTCTGAGCAGGCTGAAGGCCAAGGTCAGGATAATAAGTCCAATGAGCGCCACGCGTTTTGACCATTCCCTCGGTCTGGTCTTGATCCAAAGAAAAACAGGAGCGACTAAAGCTAAACCGATATGCGCCTCATACATCAGAAGCGAAATAAGCAGCAAAACAATTGAGCAAACATAGGCCCACCAGCCTGGCGATGTTAACCACTGAATTAAAAAGAGGATACTCAAGAAAAATATAATAAAAGTAATCCGGACATTGGCAAGGACATACCATGTATGAGACAAGTCAGCCGGAAATACAGCAAACAGGACTACAAACAAAGTAACGAAGACAATTTCATTAGGTATAAAATAACTAAAAATATAGTAAAGAGTCACCCCCATAAATAGATTCGTTATTAAATTCACCAGGTGCAATATGGTCGGGTTGATGCCTAATAGATCGATCAAGAATAAATTCCAACAAAACTGTAACGGGCGAAGAGTATCCCAGGCCGGACAAATTTCCCCTTTGTTAAGTCCGAAATGGAGATTCCACCAGTCATCGCTGAAAAAATAGGGCGTAAACAGCGGAATGTTATATACCGCGAGATATAACAGACCTATGATCAGCAGGCTGACTCCATGTTTTCCTAAAATGCGCCGAAAGAAAAAAATCGGATGTTGCAGGCTTGAATTAATCATCGTTTATTTTTTAAGACCTGATCAAAAATTTCTACTAGTTTCCCGGTTAACGCCCGGCGCTCATAGTCCCCGATCATCTCTGCCCGCGGGTGATAATGCGCCTGGCGAAAGCGATCCGGCCCAAGGCTGAGCTCTTTCAACGCATTCACCATGCCCGCCTCGTCTCTCGCATCGACAAAATAGCCCGTCCCGCTTTGCTCCACCAGCCGGGCCGCCTCTCCCGGCGAGCCCACCAGCAGGATCGGCCGCCCGCTGACCAGGTACTCAAATAATTTCCCGGGATAATGTCCTGACTCAGGTTCTCCGGGGATCACAAATAGCAATAACACATCTGCCTCGCGCATTACTTGCAGCGCCTCCTGGTGCGGCCGGCGCGGCTCCACCCTCACCTCTGCCGCCAACTGGCGGCCCGCCAGCCAGCCACGCTCCGTTGCCCCCAGCCCGCCTACGAAGCGCATCTGCAGCCGCGCTCCCGCCTCGCCCAGCGCCTCCACCGCCCGCAAGAAGGGCAGCGCCGTCCCATCATACACAAACCCCACATGCGCCAGCCTCACCTTCTCAGAGGCCTCAGATTCGCCGCCTTGAGCGAAACTGAAGTCAGCCCCATCATATCCATTCTCAATCGTCACAAAATCGTCTGCCGCCCGCCCCGCTGCCAGCCGCCGCAAGTCGGCTGTGTAGCTTGGCGTCACCCCGATCACCCGGTCGGCTGTCCGCAGCACCCGTCCCTCCACCCATTGATCAACCCGGTAGCGCCAGCCCTGGT
>CAZAGA010000142.1:3446-8413 GCA_964484335.1 uncultured Anaerolineaceae bacterium | reverse complement strand
TGAAAGCCCACCAGGGTTTGCCCGCCGCCGGATTGCAAGGCGCGGTACAGATTGGGGATGTCGGCAAGAGAATGTGAGATTGGCTTTTCCAATAACAGGTGGCAGCCAGCCTGGGCAGCCGGGATGGCAACCTCCAAATGCAGGGCGGTCGGGTTGGAGATGACCACGGCATCGGGCTGGTGCGCCAGGGCTGTCGCCAGGTTGGTCTCAACCGGAAACTGGTGTTCAGCAGCTACCAATTCGGCGGTCGGCAAGCTGCTCTGGCCCGTGCGGTAGAGCACGATGTCCTGCTCGCCTAACTGGAGCAGGTTATTCAAATGGCGCCGACCGATTGAACCCAACCCGGCAATCAAAAACTTCATTTGTAGCCCCAGGTCGATAAGGTCATTCCGGCAATCTCCCCGAAAATCTCTTTATCGCGCGGCGTAAACAGATTCTCCCACGAGCCAGACTTGCCCTTTTGCAACGCGCTGGCGATGTCGCCAGCTTTTTGTACCTGCCAGTCGGCGTCCGGGTTTTGCTGTAATTCCTGAGCCAGGGCTTCCTCCAGGCCGGGCAACTCGAGATTTGCACCCAAAAATGCCCATACCTGGGTGATTTCATGCTGCGGCTGTTGGAGCAAATCTTCGTAGCGCAGGTGATGGTAAGCCTGGGGCAGCAGCTCCTGGGCTGCCTGGTGGGTTTCGGTGACGTTTTTTACCCAACCAGCCGCTGCCTGGCGGAGCCCCTTTTCAGTGAAAATGGAGCGCTGGCCATTCAAGAACGGCTCGGGATTGTTCGCAAATTCCTGGCGGATCCTCAGATCTTCGCGGGAGAGCGATTGAGGATTATCGATGAAGGCCTGAAAACGATGAGAAATCGCGGCATCCCGGCCATCTCGGACGATGAATACCAGCCGGGCGTCGGGGTACACGCGCACCATGAGGTTTACTGCCAGGCCATCCAGCAGGCTGTTTGGGCTCTTATCGCCGGTGATAAATTTTCCGGCTTTTCGGGCATCTCGCTCCAGGATGAAATCTGCAGCTGCTCGCAAGACCACTGGCGATAGATCGCGCCCCCGGTTCCAACGGTTGCTGCGCCGGGAAAGCCATTCTGCAACCTCGGGATCAGCAACCAAAGATTGGAGCAAGGGCGGGCGGCTGAAGAAGTGCGCCTGGTAGTTGCAGTGCACCTGGGGGTGAACCCGCACCAGGCGGGTGAGCAGGGTGGTCCCCGATCGGGCGTGGCCGTAGATAAAAAACTTGTCCATCGGGAAGAACAGGCGCGCCTCGGCGACTTCTTCAGGGGTGATGGTTGGAATGTCGAGCGGTTGGCGCAGGTTTTTCCTGGTTGGCGTTTTTTGGCCTTTGATTAAAACAACTGCCGCCGATCGTAGTCTTCCGCCCAGGCGCTTTGTGAAGGGGGTTTTATTTGACATGCGTGTTTTCCAATAACGACAGGTAATACTTTGCCGTTTGTTTTCCTGCGCTGCCATCCAGGTAGGTGCATTCTTGTTCGCGGAAGCGACGGATGGCGGGCAGGTCGGCATCGGGATGTTCTAGATAGTGGTTGAGCGCCTGGCAGAGCTCATTCTCTGTTGTCGCAACCTTCCCGGCTTGCGAAGCGCGAAAGCGGGAGTGCGTTGGCCAGATGGCGATTTTTGAGAATGGGATCCAGTAATGACCAGGATAGCCGGTGGTCGAGTCAATGCACACGCTAACGATTGGCCGTTCCTGGAAGCTGGCTTCGACGACCATGGTTGAGTAAACGGTCATGAATACATCGGAATGGGCCATCATCGAGGTCCGGTCGGTCAGGTCTTCGATGGAGTAATGGCCCAGCGCGCCAAACGTGGCTGGTTCGATAATGTGCACAAGGGGATTTTGCCTTGCGATTTGGCGGATCTGCTCTGCCTCGGCGACATAGTGACCGCTCATGTGATTGGGGTGAAAACGGACCAGCAACTGGGATGGATAAGCCAGTTGGTCAGAGGCGACCAGGTGGGCCAAGGCTTCTACATTTTGGATGTTGGGCGACAAATTGACGAAACTGCTGGCATAGGTGAGTAATTTCCGCTTGGGATCTAACCCGTGGAGTTTGAAATAATCAGCCCGCGGCATGACCCATTCCTGGCGAATATAGCCATCGTAAGGAGGCATTCCGCCAACATTAACTCGCTCGGAAGGCCAATCGGCGCCGCCAACCAGTTCATTTTTTTGGATTTGCGACCAGCAGGTGAGCCAGTTGATCTTGGCTCCTGGCAAGCCATAGCTGCTGGAACTGTCCCAACTGATGATACTGGCGACGCTGGGGACGTTATGTTTGACCGCCTCGCGCAGCAGGTAACGGTCCAGGCGAAAACCAGGCGAGGCAGTGATCAGTAAGTCGGGCTGATATTTATCAAACAAGTCGGCGTAAATATCGGCCGTGAAGCGGGACTGGTAATTGACCACTGCCTGGCGAAGCGGCCGCGAGCGGCGCATCTGGCGGGCGAAGGCCAGCATAACCGGTAGGATCTTGCGCCGGCGGGCGTGAGCTTCGTACTTGACCTGTTCTATATAAGTATCTACGGCTGCCAGGTTGGTATCGTTATGCGCGCCTGCCCGGCGCAGGAAGTCCAGCCAATACTGGGCCTGGGGAGATTCGTGCTGGAGATACGCCTGGACTTTGTCCAGCCGAAGGCCTTCGATGGTCAGGCCAGGGCGACCAAAGCGCTCTTCAATGGCCTGACGAGTATTATCCTCAGTCAACAGGATAACTTCGACGCCTGCTTCCAGCAACGTGGCAACGATATCGCTTTTCAGGAAATAAAAAACTGCCAGTCCATGGTCGGCGCAAATAAAGACACGTTTTGGCATAGAGATTAACCTTTTTGATAAACCACATGGTAGCCAGTCGGCGCCATGCTTTGGGTGGTATCTGGAGAGATCGTTTTTCCAGGGAGATATCCGATTTGCCTTAAGCTTGGTTGGAGCTGGCTCGCCAGGGCCTGGATCATTCGCAGGCGCAGGCTGGCCAGCCGCCGGTTAAAGCGCTGGGTTGGCCCGGTCATCTCGGGCAGGATGGCGTTGCGCAGGTTGCCGATTCCCTCGCCAAGGAAGAAAAGCGGATCGTAATAGCCTTCCAGATGGACCACCTGCAGACTCGATTTATCGCCCAGGCGCTGCAGGGCGAAATGGGTATAACGGACAAAATCCACTGGGGTTTGGTGCAGCTTCACCATAAAAGGGATGGCCATAATCAGCTTGCCGCCCGTTTTCAGCAGCTTGGAAAGGTTTTGAATCAAAGCATGGGTATCATAAACATGTTCGAGGACATTCAAGAGCAGAATAGCATCGAAGCTGGCAGGCTGGAAAGGGTTGGTTTGGGTTAAGTCGCAAACGATATCTACTTCTGGATAGGGGTAGACTTCGAGCGCTACGGACACGCGCCCTTCCAGGGCAGCGGCGAAATCGCCCCGGCCGGCGCCAACATCCAGGATCAGCGCCTGGCGGTCTAATTGTTCAACCTGTTCTTTCAAGAATCGCCAATTGGCCTGTCGCCAGGGGGTGCCGAGCTCAGGGCCCCGGGCAATCTTTTCCGAAGGTATCATTTCAGGCGGTGGTTGGTTGAACAAGGGGATGCCATTAACCAGCGGGAAGGCGGCCTGGCAGTTCTGGCATACCAGGGCAGTGGACTCGCCTGTGCTGGAGAGAAGGCCAGTGCAGGACGGACAGCAGATGATCTCAAGAAGGATGGGTTTCATTTACTTTTTGGTGTAGTACAGCCGGAAAATTTGGTCATACAGCCGCAGCAGGCTGCGCCGGATGGGTGGAAAATCGCGCAAGCGCCGGGCGGCCTTTTTGTTTGATTGGAGACCTGGCTCAGGGCCGGCCAGCCGGTTGCCGAGGTGTTTCACCAGGCGATCAGCGGTAGCCAGGCGCAGGTAGCCGGCCTGGTTCAATTTCTCGTCCAGGCTGCGGACCTGGCCCATCGGGCGATCCATTTTCAGCGGGGTGAGCGTATTGAGTACCTGTTTGAACGCCATAAATTGGAAATGGGCTGCTCCGATATAGGCTGTTTTCCCGGCATAGTGTACTTGGCGGTCGGAGGTGGTTTGATACCACTGGCGGGCTTGTTCGACTGAAATGCCCAGGCTGTCGGTGTGTTCCTGGTAAATCTCCCAGCTCATGAAAGAGCCGGTCTCGAGCGTTACTTCGGGATTGTCCTGGGCCCAGGCTAATGTGCTGGTGGAGTAAGTTTCTGGGGTACGCAGCGGTCGTGAGCTGACCATGCCAACTTTTGGGAAAATATCCAGGATCTCCAGCGATTTTTCCAGCCAGCCCGGATAGAAGTAAACATCGCTGTCGGCATAGGCGATCACCTCGCCCGGCGCACCCTGGAAGATCAGATTCCAGGCGCCGCCCTTGCCGACATTCCGGTCGGACAAGACCAGGTATTGAATTCTGCCTTGCTGTTGAGCCTCCTGGAGGAAATTGCGCACTTCCTGGCAACTGGCATTATCAAACACGAACAAGTCATACGGCAGGGCGGTATTCTCCCACAGGCTGCCCAGGCAGGTTTTTAAGACGTCCAAGCTTTGTTCGTAATAACCGCTGAGAAAGGGAATGTAAGTCAGAATCGCAACGGTGACGCGCTCTGGCTGGGGAACATGATCGATGGACTTGGCAGGGTTTTGACCGACGCGCATAGCTTAACCGCCTGGATTAGAGGGTCCCGGTGATTCGGCGGCGCAGGCGGCGCATCTGGCGGGCCAGCGACCAGCGCGGACCCATCCGGCTGCCGTCTGCCGGCGTCAACCAGACTTCCGCCTGGCGGATGGTGCGAATAAAGGTGCGCCTGGGTTGTTGGAGTTTGCCTGCTCGCAACTGCCGGTCGCTATCCAGGACCATGAACATATGGCTGGCGCCGCCAGCCAGGGCTTGATTTTGATGGGATTCAATATGTTCGTAATGGGGTTTTCCACCCGGTAAATGGCTGTAATCATG
>CAZAGA010000142.1:0-3346 GCA_964484335.1 uncultured Anaerolineaceae bacterium | reverse complement strand
TAGGCCAGCAGCGGGCTCTGGCTGGCCTGGCGGGCCAGGTCAAAGATCGAGCTGACCAGCGGCGTGCCTTGCTCACTGCGGCGTACTTCCGCCAGTTGGCGCACTTGATATTCGGCAGCAACCTCGGCCATGCCGGGTTCATCGCCTACCAGGAAAACTTCCACCTCTGAACCCAGGTGGAGCCAGGATTGGATGGCGTTGCGCTGGATGATGGCGATATGGGGGTTGGTGAACGGTTTAGGAGCTGAAAAAATGGTTAAGAGAGACATGCAATCGCTCCGCGTGATTAATTCACAGGTGGGAGAGGTAGCCAGGCCTGGCGCGGCGCCAGGCGGGTGAGCAGCAAGCGGCGCAGCATGGCAGCTCGGCGCTTGAAGCGCACCCCGGTTTCAGGTTCAACAGCAGCCGGTTTGGGATTTGCTTCCGGCCGGGCGAGCACAGTGATGTAGAGCGGCAAAATCTTGGAGCGAGGTTGCCCGTGGATTTGTTCTGCAATCACCTGGAATCCAGCCTGTTTGAGGGTTTGTTTCAGCGTTTGGGGGCTGTAAGATACCTGGTGGGCAACCTCAAAACAATCATGTCCATACAGGTTTGGAACTTCAAGGAGCAGCCAGCCTCCTGGTATGAGCCAGTTTTGGCGTAAATGGACCAGGTAATCAACCGGTTCAGCGATATGTTCGAGGACATGCGCCAGGCTGATCCAATCGAATTGTTTTGGCTGGCTGGCCAACTCGTCCAGCGATTGATATACTTCGATGCCTTGCGCATGGGCGTAGCCCCGGTAAGCGGTCCCTGGCTCAATGCCTGTTGGCGTCAGATTGAAGGCCAATTGGAAGCGCTGCAGCAGCAAGCCTGCCGAACAACCTATGTCCAGGTGCTGCATTGGGAAAGCCGGGCTGGGCAATCTTCCCGCCTGGACAGCAGCTTTTATGAATCTCACCAGGGTTTCTGCCCGGCTGGCCTGGATGGCCAGGTCCTTTGGGTTCGGGCCCTGGCTGCCCTGGTAAAGCTGTCGATATTCATCAGCATAAAACCGGTCTAACTCTTCATCCGTCATGCGGGGCGATTGAAATACCAGGCCACAAGCCTTGCAGACGCGGTTGCTGACCAGGCGATCCCGAAAAGTGCGTTGGTCGAAGAGCCGGCTGCGAGAGCCGCGGCATAAGGGACAGATTTGAACAGAAATGGCCATGGTCTAATTTTTGTAAGAACGCTCGCTGGGTGCCAGCAAATCACCCAGCAAGGCGCTGCCGAGCCAGATTGTGGCATGGCGAACTTCGCTGAACTGCTGAGCGGTTGCCCAAACCATCGCCCGCGCTCGAGCGCTCTCGCAATACGTTTTTGGCCGGACCAGCTTGCCGCCCAGGTAAACCTGTGTATTTTGTTTTTCCTTGGAAAATTCCACGCGGCGAACACGCAGCTTTGATTCATACAGAGGATTGTACAGGCCACCAGAGTTTTTGCCTGTAGAAAAGAGGCTCTTAAGCGCAGTAACAGTGTCTTTGCGGACATCACCAGTCCGTTTTCCAACATACACCGCCACCAAGCTGTCCCCACATCCCACCGGTCCACCGGTGTTTTGGTGGATTAGATACTTGTAAATCGGTCCACCGGCGGCCGCGGCTGGGGCTGCAGCATGGCTGGTGGTTGGCAGGGCGATTAGCGGCGTCGCTACCAACAGGGCGGCAACGACCAAAAATAGAAATGTTTTTTTCATGGGGATTCTCCTTTTCACCCAGTTAATCGTTCCGGCGAGAATCTACCTGGCGGTAATCTTTGGCTTTGATAGCAGCATTGATGTTAGCCAGTTCGGGCTCGCGTTCGAAGAGCGCCAGCACTTCCAGCCAGGAAAAGAACTGGCGTCCGGTGAAGTGGTTAAAGATCTGCCGGACCAGCTCCAGGTCCTGAGGGGTATCCACGGTCCAGCGCAGACTGCCATAGTCCGGGCCATCGTTAATGACCAGCTTGATCCGGAAGCGTTCAGGCTGGTCGTAGAAAAACGGCATTACATGCTCGCGCTGGTGGGGTAGCTGCGCTTCTTTCCAGGCCAGTTCCAATCCTGCAAAGCTGCACACTTCGGTATCCAAGCCAATTGGATAGGTGCGTCCCCAGGGTTGGGGCAGGCGGTTGGCGACGAAATCATAGGGGAATTCTTGCCCCTGGCCGAGAAATTCACGCACTGTTTTATCGACCACCTCGGGATCGAGCAGCGGGCAATCGGCGGTTACACGGACGATCACATCCGCTTTGAACAACTGGGCTGCCTGGTAATAACGATCCAGAACATCATGCAAGCTGCCGCGATAGCACGGATAGCCACGTTGCTGGCACAGGTTAGCGATTGCCTCGTCCGACGGATCCTGCGTGGTTGCTACAACCACCAGATCGGCAGTCTGGGCGCGCCGGGCGCGTTCCACCACGTGGGTTAACATCGGTTGGCCGCCAATTTCCAGCAGCACTTTGCCAGGCAGGCGGGAGGAGCTCATTCGGGCCTGGATGATGGTGACAATGTTCATAGACTTCTCAAGGCAATCTCATAGGCGTTCAATAACATTGGGAAGTTTTTATCCCAATCTGCGCGCTGTTCAGCGACCTGGCGGGCGGCCTGTCCCATTTCAGCCAGCCTGCTTCTTTGATCGATCGCCACCCGGATGGCTTGGGCCAGCGCACTGGCATCGCCATCTTGAAACCACCATCCCTGGACGCCGGGTGTAATCCATTCCCGGTTGCCGGGAATATCTGAAACGATTGCTGGCTTGCCACTGGCCATCGCTTCCAGTAAGGAGATCGATGTTCCATCGCTGTGCGAAGCGCTGATGTACAGGTCTGCAGCCTGGTAGATGGCAGGCAAGTTATCCTGGTCGACCAGGCCGGGGAAAACTACCTGATCCAGGACGCCGCCATCTTCGAATATTTGGCGCAGCATCGCGGCCTGCGAACCGCTTCCAAGCATCACAAGGCAAAGCTCTGGATGGTCTTGGGCGACTTGACCGAAAGCCCGGGCAATCACGTCCACACCGTAGATCGGCTCCCAATTGCGCGTAGAGAGCAAGACTAACCTTGCATGCGGAACCAGAGCCTTCTGGTTGGTGGTTTGTGCGCCTTGGAGATCCGGAACCGGCCGGAAGCAGTTCAAATCGATGCCCCAGGGGAAGGTGACAATCCGTTCATCGGGCATGCCATAGGCCTGGGCAAGTTGGCGGATCGTAGCGCAATCGCCGACCATTGCAGCGCTGTGCTCAAGGGTGTAAGCAATTGCCCGGCGAGCCTGCACACTACGCGGGGCATCATAGAGTAAATCGTAGCCCCATGACATGCTGACCAGCGGTTGGAAGCCGCTGCGAGC
>CAZAGA010000141.1:0-8414 GCA_964484335.1 uncultured Anaerolineaceae bacterium | reverse complement strand
CTGGTGATTGTTGGGGGTGAGCGTGCGATCGCTGAGCAATATGAAGCCTGGTTGCGCATAGGTGAGAGAGGCTGGATGCCCGAATGGATTAATACTTACGGGCCGACCGAGACAACGGTGGTTTGTTTAGCCTACGCGCCTCCCAGTGATTGGCGTGAGAAGGTGGCCCCTGTCCTGCCGGTTGGACGTCCGATCGGCAATACCCAGGTCTTGGTAGTAGATAGCCACCAAGAGTGTTGCCCGGTGGGAGTCCCCGGCGAGTTGTGGGTGGCAGGGGAAGGGTTGGCGCGTGGGTATTTGAACCGGCCTGATCTGACCAGTGAAAAATTTGTTTCTCCGCCAGAGTGGTTGGTTGCCAACGAAATCGGCTCGCCTGTCCCCGCTCGCTATTATCGGACTGGAGATCGGGTTCGTTTCTTGCCGGATGGCAACCTGGATTTCCTGGGTCGGTTTGACGATCAGATTAAGCTCCGTGGTTTCAGGATCGAGCTACGAGAAGTTGAACTGGCCCTGGCTGAACATCCTTTGGTACGTGAGGTGGCAGTTGTCCTACGCCCGGCTAAACCGATCGTTGAAAAAGACCATCATCCACAGGTAGAGGCAGGTGAGAAACAACTGGTTGCCTTTATCAGCCAATCGCCAAGTAGCCAGGAATTGACCGCTAGTGAGTTGCAGGTTTTTGCGCGGGCCAAGCTGCCTGAGTATATGATGCCCTTTGCTTTCATTGTCTTGCCCGAGCTTCCGATCAATCCTAACGGGAAAGTCGATCGGAAAGCGCTTGAGTCGCCCTCGAAATACCCACTGGTGGCTTACCTGGGCACTACTTCTGATTCTAGGTACGAAGCGCCGCGCAATTCAATCGAGGCCAGGATGGCGGATCTGTGGAGCGACCTGCTTGGTCAAAGCACGATCAGCATTTTGGATAACTTTTTTGACCTCGGGGGGCATTCACTGTTAGCCACCCAACTGGTTTCCCGGATTCAGGAAGTGTTTCAGGTGGAATTACCACTCAGGTTGCTGTTTGAGACGCCCACCATCGCCGGTCTCTCACCAGAAATCGAACGGAGACAGCAACCTCAGACGGTTGATGAAGGCAGCTTGGGAGAAGCCGCTTCGAATTACGGAGGCGGGAGTGCAATACAAACGATTCCTCGCTTGCCGCGTAGTCCAAATTCACAGTTGCCGCTTGTACCTCCGGTGCTCTCATTTGCCCAGCAGCGTTTGTGGTTCCTGGACCAGTTTGAGCCTGGTACACCCAATTACAACATCCCCAGCGCCATCCGCTGGAATGGACCGTTAGATCTTGATGTGTTGGAGAAGAGCGTTAGCGAAATTGTCCGCCGGCATGAGGTGCTGCGGACCTCGATTCTGACGGTAGATGGCAGGCCAGTCCAGGAAATCCATCCCTCGCTAAGCATAAAAATTCAGGTGGAAGATATTTCTTTCCTTGATGAAACCGAGCGGGAGGCACGAGCCCGCCAGCTTGCAGAAACGGAAGCTCGTCAACCTTTTGACTTATCCCAGGCACCTTTATTCCGTTTGCAATTGATTCGCCTGGCGCCTGAAGTGCATCTGATGCTGCTTACCTTCCATCACATTATTTCAGATGGTTGGTCTTCGGGTGTCATGGTACGTGAGATGGCTGCTCTGTATCCCCTGTTTCTTTCGGGAGGCCAGGACAGCGCAGCCGTCCTACCAAAGCTTGAACTTCAATATGCAGATTTTGCCGCCTGGCAGCGTAACTGGCTGCAGGGTGCAGTCCTCCAAACCCAGCTTGATTATTGGCGCAACCAGCTCGCGGAAAGCCCTGCGCTCTTGGAATTGCCTACCGACCGGCCTCGACCGGCGGTGCAAACCATCAATGGGGACGTGATCAGCTTCGACCTGAGCCCTGAAAGGGCAGCCCGATTGGGTGAGTTGAACAGAGAAACTGGGGCGACAATGTTTATGACCCTGCTGGCGGCATTCAAGATCCTGTTGATGCGCTATACTGGACAAACCGACATCAACGTTGGCACACCGATTGCCAACCGGAACCGCAAACAGATCGAAAACCTGGTTGGGTTCTTTGTGAACACCTTGGTGTTGCGCACCAATCTTTCCGATCAACCGAGCTTCCGCCAGGTGATTGATCGGGTGAAAAACACTGCACTGGGCGCATATGCGCATCAAGATATTCCCTTTGAGATGTTGGTAAATGAACTGCAGCCTGAACGGGATACCAGTCATACGCCTTTGTTCCAGGTGATGTTTGTTATGCAGAATATCCCCATTTCGGATATGGAACTTCCGGGGATTAAGCTCGCTTCGATGGATGCTTCGACTGGTACCGCGATGTTCGACCTGACGCTGACTATGGAAGAACACCAACAAGGTTTGAGCGGTGGCTTTGAGTACAATACTGACCTGTTCGATTCGGGAACCATCCGCCGGATGATCAATCATTTCAAGACCTTGCTGTCCAACCTGGTGGACCATCCAGACCAACCGGTCGACTTCCTGCCCATGCTGACGACTGGCGAGCTGAACCAGATCTTTGTCGAGTGGAACCAGACCCAGGCATTTGATCTGCCTGACTTGGCCGTGCATCAGCTATTTGAGAAGCAGGTAGAGCGCACGCCCGATGCTTTGGCTTTGGTCGGCTTGAATGGGACTGATGACGAGCCGGTTCAACTGAACTATGCTCAACTGAACCAGCGCGCAAACCAATTAGCACATTATCTAGTGCAGTTAGGCGTTGGACCGGAAAAGTTGGTTGGTTTGTGCATCGAACGCTCTCCAGAAATGATCATCGGCTTGTTGGCGATCTTAAAGGCTGGCGGCGTGTATGTTCCTCTTGATCCAACCTATCCGCAAGAGCGCCTGGCGTATATGTTGGATGACATGAGCGCAGATATAGTTGTCACCATGCAGCGCTTCAGCAGGGTGATTCCAGAAGATAACCCAGGGTTGTCTATCGTAGAGATAGACCGGCTGGCTTCGGAGATATCTACTCAGCCTGTCATTAACCCACCTGCCCGAACCGATGGAAAGAACCTGGCTTATGTGATCTATACCTCCGGCTCAACCGGACGGCCCAAGGGCGTGCAGGTCGAACATGCTTCTCTGACCAACTTTGTTTGGTGGGCCAAAAGGGCTTATCAGTTCGGCCCGGACCAGCGGGTCTTGCAATTTGCTTCACTAAATTTTGATACGGCGGTGGAAGAAATTTATCCAACCCTGGCTTCCGGTGGCCTGTTAGTCCTGCGGCCAGAATCGATCCTGACTAGTTTTGAGGAATTTCACCGGGTTATCGAGACCTATCAGTTGACCATCCTGGACCTTCCCACAGCTTATTGGCATGCCTGGGTCTCTGAGTTAAATCGGACAGGCAGTCACGTGCCCGGTTGTGTTCGGTTGGTGATTGTAGGCGGCGAGCAGGCGTTGATCGAGTCCTATAAAACCTGGCTCAAGCAAACTGGGGGTGAACTGGAATGGATCAACACCTACGGGCCCAGTGAAGCGACTGTGGTATGCCTCTCTCACACACCCGAGAAGGACGTCGAAACGCTCTCGATCTTACCCATCGGCCGACCTATTGCCAGCACCTTTGCTTATGTAGTTGACAGGAACTTGCAGGTCCTCCCGGTCGGGGCATCAGGTGAGTTGGTGATCGGTGGTGTTGGGTTGGCGCGAGGGTATTTAAACTTGCCGGAAAATACCCGCGATCGATTTGTCTCACCCCCGAAAGAATGGACGGCGCAGTTTGCCGCGCTCTCTGCTAAACCTGACATGCTTCCCGATCGTCTATACCGGACGGGTGACCGGGTTCGCTACTTGAAAGACGGATCGATTGATTTTCTGGGCCGGGTCGATAACCAGGTCAAACTGCGCGGGATGCGAGTCGAACCGGGTGAAATTGAAACTGTGCTCCGCCAGGTACCAGGTGTTCAAGAAGCGATCGTCCTGGCACAGCGCGCCCAACCAGACCAGGCCAGCAGCCTGCGCCTGGTGGCTTACCTGGTGGTCAAGGGCAGCCCAGGCGAACCTGGCGTCCCTGGCGAAGTTGAGGTGCGTAACTTCGTAAAGGATCGCCTGCCAGCTTACATGGTGCCCTCGGCATTTGCCTTCCTCGATGCATATCCTCTGACACCCAATGGAAAGATTGATCGTAAAGCTTTGGCTGCGTTGAGTTTCGGTCGCCTGGGCGGAGTTGATGCAGAGAAACAAATGGTTGAACCGCGCACACCCCAGGAAGCGATCTTGGTTGAGATTTGGAAGCAGGTCTTGGGGATTGAGCATGTCAGCGTCACTGATAATTTCTTCGAACTGGGCGGCGACTCGATTCTGAGCATCCAGGTAACCGCTCGAGCCAATCAAGCCGGTTTACACCTCAACCCGCGCCAGCTTTTTGAAGGCCAGAGTATTGCTGAACTGGCTGCAATAGCTACCGCTGGTCAGACGATCCATACTGAACAAGGCCTGGTCACTGGTCCGGTGGCGCTTACACCTATCCAACACTGGTTTTTTGAGCAAGATTTTCCAAACCCAAGCCATTTCAACCAGAGTTTGATGTTTGAAGTCAACCAGGTGTTGGATCCTGCATTGCTTCAAAAAACGGTTGCTCGCCTGATGGAGCATCACGATGCACTTCGCTTACGTTTCCATCTCGATGGACAATCCTGGAAGGCGGAAAACGCCGACCTGCCAACCGATATTCCGGTCAAAGTGCTCGACTTGTCTGAGCTGGATACAGCCAAGCAAAAGGAGGCAGTCGAAACCGAAGCTGAGAAGACCCAGGCCGGCCTGGATATTGACCAGGGACCTTTGCTGTGGGTAGTATATTTTAACTTTGGTTCAGCTAAACCAGGCCGGTTGTTGATCGTAATCCATCACCTAATCGTGGATGGCGTTTCTTGGCGAATCCTGGCAGAAGATTTGCAGGCGATTTATGCCCAGCTTGCCAACACCCCAGCTTCTGAGGAACCGGTCCAGCTTCCACCAAAGACGACTTCTTTCCAGTACTGGGCGAACGAATTGCAAGCTTATGCAAATTCTGACGAAGTGGCCAGTGAGCTGGAATTCTGGAAATCAACCGCCGCTCAGCCTTTTGACCATGTCTTTCCGGACAACCCGGCCGGACCAAATGTCGAATCCTCCACACGCGCTGTTCGCCGCTCGCTAACGGAAGAAGAAACTCGCTACCTTTTGCAAGATGTGCCAGCGGTTTATAAAACCGAGATCAATGACCTGTTGATGGCAGCCATGATCCTGTCCTACCAGGCCTGGCTGCGCCGGCCGGCTGCGGCGAGTAGTTTTTGGCCTGAGGTGAGCGGTGAAACCAACCTTTCCTTACTTCTCGAAGGGCATGGCCGTGAAGATATCCTACCAGGAGTTGACCTTTCGCGGACAATTGGTTGGTTCACTAGTTTATATCCCGTTCACCTGGCGATCAAGGAGTCGGATGGACCAGGCGAAATCATTATGAAAGTCAAGGAACAGCTTCGCCGGACACCCAGAAAAGGGATTGGTTACGGTATCCTGCGCTACCTGCGACAGGACAGCCGAGAATTATTCCGTCTGTACCCAGAGCCACAGATCACATTTAATTACCTCGGCCAGGTAGCCCGAACCTCCGCCAGCCAGCCGCGGGAATCAGAGCCAGTCTCAGGGCAAATGGCCGAAGCCAGGGTGGGGACGGGGAATCCGGACGGTAGTGGGACGCCTATCTTGAAGGGCGATGGAATTGCCGCTGAGTCGAGTGGATCGCCTTATGACCCGGCTGGGCCACGCCCTCACTTGATTGAAATTGATGGGGGAGTGATGGGCGGACAACTTGGCTTGGGGTGGAGCTATAGCGAGAACCTGTTTGCTGAAGATACCATTGTGGCCTTTGCCGATGCTTACATGGCAGCATTACGAGACTTGATTGTCCATTGCCTGTCGCCTGAAGCAGGCGGCTATACTTCATCCGACTTTCCTTTGGCTGATATCGATCAATCAACTTTGGATAAAGTACTGACAAAAATTTCACAACCTAAGCGGACTCCCGGCCGGTAATCTAGCTGGCAGTCCTCGGATTTGCGGAGAACAATCGATGACGAATCGTGATATTGAAGATATCTATCCTCTTTCTCCCATGCAGCAGGGGATGCTCTTTCACAGCATTTATACCCCTGACGCGCCGGTCTATTTGGAGCGCTTGAGCTGCGTTTTACTGGGCAAGCTCGATACGGAAGCCTTCAAACGTTCCTGGTATGAAGTCGTCCGCCGCCATTCCATTTTACGCACCAGCTTTATGTGGGAGGATCTGGATGAGCCGCTGCAAATTGTGCATCGCCAGGTTGAATTGCCGATCGAATTATTAGATTGGAGCGACCTGAATGAGTCGGATCAAAAACAAGCCCTGGCTGAATTTCTCGATAAAGATTTAAATTCCCCCTTTGACCTTCTTCAAGCGCCATTAATGCGGTTGGCTCTCATTCGATTCTCAATGGAAGCGACTTGCCTGGTTTGGACCCATCATCATCTCTTAATTGACGGGTGGTCGATGCCCATCCTGCTAAAGGAAGTCTTTACATTCTACGAAGCCTTTAGCCAGGGTAAGCCGCTTTACCTGCGACCGCCTCGCCCATACCGGGATTATATTGCCTGGCTAAAGCAACAAGATTTGTCCAAGGCTGAAGAATATTGGCGCAAGGCGCTCCAGGGCTTTCAGGTTGCCACGCAAATCCCAGTCAAGCGGGCGGAGTCCTCGCTTCCGAGTGATGTAGCCACCGAAAGAACTTCCATCGGTGTAGAAGCAACTCAAAAAATGCGTAAAGCCGGCCAGCAGCTTGGCCTCACCATGAATACCTGGGTGCAGGGAGCTTGGGGCCTGCTGTTAAGCCGGTACAGCGGTGAACGGGATATCCTGTTTGGCGCGACAGTAGCAGGACGTCCGGCTTCGCTGCCGGGTGTCGATGCCATGCTGGGGTTGTTCATCAATACCCTCCCGGTTCGAGTCCAAGTCCAGCCTGGCCAGAGTGTTGTGGATTGGCTGCGCGATTTACAGGGACAACAGGCAGAGACCAGGCAGTACGAATATACTCCTTTATTCCAGATCCAGCCCTGGAGCGAAGTCCCTAGCGGACAACCGTTGTTTGATAGCATCATGGTATTTGAAAACTACCCAGTGGAAGAAAGCTTGAAGCAGCAGACTAGCAGCTTGCAGGTACGCGATCTTCAACATTATGGGAAGACGAACTACCCCTTGACGGTGGTGATTGCTCCAGCCCAAGATTTGGAAGTCCACCTGGTTTACGATCCGAGCCTCTTTTCACAGGATGTCGTGCAGCAGATGGCCAGGCATATGCGCCAGGTACTGCTTTCGATGTTGAGTGACCCGGATCAACCCTTGAAGAACATCCAAATGCTGCCGCCAGACGAAGCCAGAACGATCCTGCTGGGTTGGAATCAGCTTGCCGAGACCGGTGGAGAGTTTGGTCTGCCAGATTCAACCCAGTCGCAGCACCCTGGCTCAGTGGTCCAGCTTTTTCAGCGCCAGGCAAAACTTTTACCAGACCAGGCAGCAGGAGTTTACGTCGATGAGCAGGGGAATGAGCACATTCTGACCTACCGTGATTTGGACCAGGCCTCCGACCGCCTGGCAGTTTACCTGCAACAAATTGGGGTGGGTCCAGAGACGTTCGTGGGAGTCAGCCTGAGTCGATCCTTGGAAGTGTTGATGGCGTTGTTGGGAATATTGAAGGCTGGTGGGGCTTATGTTCCCCTGGATCCGAAATACCCGGCCGACCGCCTGGCCTTCATGATCCAAGATTCCGGAATTAAAGCCCTCTTGACTCAGGAAGCGATCCGCCCGACCATCACTGAAGCCTTGTCTAATGCTATAGTAAATATTCCGGTGATTGATATTCGTTTACCGTTTGACTTTCAGAGTCATGAACCGGTTGTGTTGGATCTCCCCGCTGAAAGCCAGCTCGCCTATGTTATTTACACCTCCGGCACAACGGGCCAACCTAAAGGCGTTATGATTCCTCATTCTGCGCTGGCGAACCATGCATTGGAAATGGCGAAGGTGCTTGAGTTAAAACCTGGCAGCCGGATCGCTCAGTTGATCTCGTTAAGCTTCGATGCAGCGGGGGAGGAGATTTATCCTACTCTCTCGGCTGGAGGCACAGTGGTGTTCCCACCAGCCGATTTCGAAATGAGCGGTAAAAACATCATTGCCTTCCTGGATAAGCACCACATGAATATTCTGCACCTGCCAGCTCCCTTGTGGATGGCAGTGGTCGACGAAATGGACAAAGAAGGCTTACAAATGCCTTCCGGGCTGGTGACGTTGCTGGTTGGCGGGGAAAGCCCTGCGATCGATAAAATAAAGACCTGGTCAAGGTTGTCCAGCCAGCCGATGCGATTTATCAATGCTTATGGCC
>CAZAGA010000140.1:0-8446 GCA_964484335.1 uncultured Anaerolineaceae bacterium | reverse complement strand
AAGATATCAAGGAAGAAGGCCTGACTCGGGTGGTGGTGGCAGCGTGTTCGCCTCACCTGCATGAAGCAACTTTCCGCACAGCATGCGGAAAGGCTGGCCTGAACCCATATCTTTGCGAGCTGGTATCGATACGTGAGCAGGTCTCCTGGGTGCATACCGATAAAGTCGCCGCTACGGAGAAATCCAAAGCAGTAGTCTCGGGAGGTGTTGAACGCGTAATCTATCACCAACCGCTCGAGCCGCTGCATGTTCCCATCCACCCCGCTACGCTGGTGGTGGGTGGAGGCATTGCGGGCATCCAGGCAGCCCTGGAAATCGCTGATGCCGGATTCCCGGTCTACATGGTTGAGCGCGAACCGTCGATTGGCGGCCACATGGCCCAATTTGACAAGACCTTCCCCACGCTTGACTGCTCAGCCTGCATCTTGACGCCCAAGATGGTTTCGGTTGGAACTCATCCGAATATCAAGATGTTGACTTGGAGCGAGGTGGTTCGGGTAGATGGATACGTGGGCAACTTCACGGTAACGATTCGCAAGAAAGCCCGCCATGTGATTGAAGAATTGTGCACCGGCTGCGGAATCTGCCAGGAAAAGTGCCCCAAGAAGGTCATTGATGATGTTTATGAAGCCGGCCTGGGTTATCGCAAGGCAATCTATACGCCCTTCCCGCAAGCTGTTCCGAAATACCCGGTGCTGGATCGCCCAAATTGCACGTATTTCCAGAAAGGCACCTGCAAGGCATGTGAAAAGTTCTGCCCGACTGGGGCAATTGACTTCAATCAGCAGGATGAATACCTCACCGTCCAGGTCGGTAACTGTATCCTTGCCACTGGTTATGATCTCTTCGACCCACGAAGAATCGCCAATTATGGCTATGGCCGGCTAGCAAACGTCTTCACCAGCCTGGAATTCGAGCGCCTGAGCAATGCTGCTGGTCCAACTAACGGCAATATCGTCCTTCGAGATGGCGTGACCACACCAAAATCGGTCGGCATTGTCCATTGCGTTGGTAGCCGGGACCGCAACTATAACAACTACTGCTCGGTAATTTGCTGTATGCAAGGGCTAAAGTTTGCCCACCTAGTTAAAGAGCGAACCGGTGCGACTGTATACAACTTTTACATCGATATGCGCACAGCCTATAAAGCCTATGACGAGTTTTACCAGCGGGTGCTCGAAGAAGGAACCCTGTTTGTGCGCGGAAAAGTTGCCGATATCACCGATGCTGCCCGATTGCCTGGAGAAGAAGGCAAAATCATCGTCCAGGTTGAAGATACCCTGGTTGGGAAACAACGCCGCATCCCGGTGGATATGGTCATCTTATCTGCAGGCTTAGAGCCCCGGCATGACGCTAAGGAATTTGCCAAGTTATTTGGACTCTCCTGTAGTGCGGATGGCTGGTTTATTGAAAAACACCCGAAGCTCGACCCAGTTGCAACAATGACCGAGGGGATCCTCATCGCTGGTTGTGTCCAGGGACCAAAAGACATCCCGCAGAGCGTTGCGCAAGGTGCAGCGGCAGCGGCCCGGGTACTGGGGCGGATCCAACAGGCTGAAATCGCCCTTGAGCCATTCCGCGCCTCAGTTAACGAGGACAAATGCTCCGGTTGCCGGATCTGCAACGCCTTATGCCCATTCAATGCGATCATCTTTCACGAAGATCGCATGGTGACCGAGATCAACCCCGCGCTTTGCCAGGGCTGCGGGACCTGCGTCGCAGCCTGCCCAGCAGGAGCAATTAGCGGGACAGGGTTCAGCAATGAGCAAATCCTGGCCCAAATTGAGGGCTTGCTGATGGTGAACCTGGTTCACCAAACGCCAGCAGTATCCTGATCGAGCGGAGGAGTCCATGAGTGAAACGTTTGAACCCGTAATCATTGGCTTCACCTGTAATTGGTGCAGCTACCGGGCTGCTGATTTGGCTGGAACGGCTCGGATCAAGTATCCTCCAAATGTGCGCCTGATCCGCCTGATGTGTTCAGGCAGGCTCGATCCAACTTTCATTATGAAGGCCTTCTCAAATGGCGCAGACGGTGTGTTGATTACTGGCTGTCACCCCGGCGAATGCCATTACATCGAGCAAAACTATAAGGCCCTGCGCCGTTATTTGCTCCTACGACGCGTCCTGCAGGGGATGGGTGTAGAACCAGGACGGATGAAATTGGTCTGGGCCAGCGCGGCTGAAGGGGTTCACCTGGCAGAAGAAATTGCCAAGTTTGTCGAAGAAGTTCGCAACCTGGGACCTCTACATTGGCCAAAGTGGCAAACTGGGAATGGCCATCACCTGGCAGCAGTACAGGCAGCATTAGAGGAGGTGAAGGCATGAGCGCCAATGGCAAACCAAAGTTTGCGATGTATTGGGCAGCGTCTTGCGGTGGTTGCGAGATCGCAGTTTTGAACATCAACGAGAAGATCCTGGAGGTCGATGCGAACTTCGAAATCGCTTTTTGGCCAGTGGCCATAGATGCCAAGTACAAAGACGTCGAAGCCCTGCCTGACAAATCGATCTTGTTGACTCTTTTTAACGGCGGCATTCGCAATGACGAAAACGAAGAAATCGCCCATCTGCTGCGCCGGAAGAGTCAGATCCTGGTTGCCTTTGGATCGTGCGCCTGCGAAGGCTGCATCCCAGGGCTGGCCAATCTTTCTTCACCGGAGCAGGTTCTAAGTACAGCCTTCAATACCCTTTCAACTGAAAACCCGCAAGGCTTGTGGCCGGTTTATGATTTTCCGATGCCAGAAGGAAATATCAAGATTCCTGAATTCAACCGAGTGCTTAGGACCCTGGACCAGGTTGTTCCAGTAGATTATTATATGCCAGGTTGCCCACCAGAGTCGCACCAGATTGCAGCGGTTGTGGACCTGGTGATTAAGGTGCTGCATGGTGAGGCCAGCCTGCCGCCTACTGGGACGACCATCGGGGCAGGTGGATCGACCGTTTGTGATGACTGCCCCCGGACCCGGAATATCAAAATGATTAAACAATTCAACCGGATCCAGGACCTGGAAAAAATCGATCCACAGCTTTGTCTGCTTGAACAGGGCGTCCCTTGCAACGGTCCAGCCACACGCAATGGCTGCGGTGCATTGTGCCCATCTGCCAGCGCCCAATGCATCGGCTGCTACGGGCCGGCAGAAGGCGTGGTCGATTATGGCTCTCGATTGGTGACGGCTTTCGCTTCAGTGATCGACAGCAACGATCCGGCTGAAATTGAGGCCATCCTGGATGGCATTCCAGATCCCACTGGTCAGTTTTACCGCTTCAACCTGGCGGGCTCTCTGCTCCGGGCCAGCAAGGCTGCCTGGAAAAGTAACGGCAATACCTAGGAGGCCGAAATGGAACGAATCACAATCGACCCAATCACCCGCCTGGAAGGTCATGGAAAGATCACCATCTTCTTGAATGAAGAAGGTGATGTCGCCAACACCTATTTCCAAATCCCTGAGCTGCGCGGTTTCGAGCGATTTTGCGTTGGCCGACCAGTCGAAGAAATGCCGCTGCTGACCAACCGGATTTGCGGCGTGTGCCCCGAGGCGCATCACATGGCAGCGGCGAAAGCTGCGGATGCCGTTTACCACGTAGACCCACCGCCGACAGCCAAGAAGCTACGCGAGCTGCTCTATTCCGGTTTCTATTTTACCGATCACACCACTCACTTTTATGCCCTGGCAGGGCCGGATTTTGTCATCGGTCCTACCGCCCCGGTTGCAGAAAGAAACATCCTGGGAGTCATCCACAAAGTTGGGCTAGAGATCGGCGGCAAGGTGATCCAGGCCCGCAAGTATGGACATCACATTGTTGAAATCATCGGCGGAAGAAAAGTCCACCCCTGTACTTCTATTCCGGGTGGTCTGACCAAAGGCATCACCGAAGAACAACGCCAGGAAATTGAGCAGATGGGCCGTTGGGGGATCGAATTTGCTCAATTCAGTCTTCAGCTCTTCAACGATATCGTCCTGAGCAACCCACAATACCTGGAATTGATCCTGGGCGATATCTATACGCACCGCACCTATTCGATGGGCTTGGTTGATGAGAATAACAAGGTTAACTTCTATGATGGCAAAGTCAGCCTGGTAGCACCGGATGGAGAGCGGATCGGAAAATATGCGCCCCATGAATATCCGGATTGGATCGCCGAGCATGTCGAGCCATGGACTTACCTCAAGTTTCCATACATTAAGAAAATCGGCTGGAAGGGGTTTGTCGATGGAAAAGAATCGGGCGTTTACTTTGCTACACCCCTTTCCCGACTAAACGCGGCGGAGGGAATGGCTACCCCCCTGGCTCAGGAGCAATACGAGAAATTCTTTGCGACCCTGGGCGGTAAACCAGTCCACCAGCGCCTAGCGATCCATTGGGCTCGCTTGATTGAACTCCTTTTCGCTGCTGAACGGATCGTCCAGCTTGCCACCGATCCCGAGATCACCTCGGACAATTTCCACAAAGTTCCCACCGAAAAGCCAACCGAAGGGGTCGGAATCGTTGAAGCACCGCGCGGCACTTTGACCCATCACTACAAGACGGATGAACGGGGTGTCCTGACCGAGGTTAACCTGATCGTGGGCACAACCAATAACTATGCGCCAATTACCATGTCCATTCAAAAGGCATCTTCTAGCCTGATCAAGAAAGGAACTGTAGTTAGCGAAGGATTGCTCAACATGGTTGAGATGGCTTTCCGGGCTTATGATCCGTGCTTTGGCTGCGCCACCCATAGCCTGCCAGGGCAGATGCCCTTAGAAGTAACCATCCAAAATTCTGAGGGCGAGATCGTCGATGTACTCAAGCAGAATTGCTGAGGTGCAACCAACCGTACCGGACGACTGGTATTCGAGCGATGCATTGGACGCCAGTCGTCCTCCTGTCCTGATTATCGGGTTGGGGAATCCTATCCTGGGAGATGATGGGGCTGGTTGGCGTGTGGCGGAGAAAGTAGCACAACAATTAAATCGGCTACCGGCTATTCTTTCCGGAGCAGCACCTACCCCCGAACCAGCCAGCCCACCCCAAGTAGAGGTGGACTGCCTATCTGTCGGAGGTCTGACCCTGATGGAGCGCATGATCGGGTATAAACGGGTGATTATCATCGACGCACTGGAAACCGGGCAATATCCACCCGGGAAAGTAGTTATAATTTCCCTGGCAGATCTTCCAGATCGTGCACTCGGTCACCTGTGCTCAGCTCATGACACTACGCTTCAGAATGCTTTACGGGTTGGGAGATCGATGGGTGCAGCGCTCCCGGAAAAAATCCTGGTGGTTGGGATCGAAGCCGCCCAGGTAATTGATTTCTCCGAACAGCTGACTCCGGATGTCTTCAATGCCATTCCTATTGCAGTAGAACAAGTGATGGAGCTAATAATATGATTTCTCCTGAAGTCTTACGACGCTTTCCATTCTTCTTTGGTTTCGATGATAGCCAACTCAAGGCTCTGGCCATGATCGCCGAAGAACAAGAAATCGAGCCCAAATCCACCCTATTTGAGGAGGGGCAGCCTGCTCAGAAATTCTATCTTCTGTTGAGTGGTAGCGTGGATTTGTATGTCAAATCGGAAGAAGAGAACAACCCCGCTTCCCGGCGTGATTTTGCGGTCGGTGAAGTCAATCCTGGCGAGGTTTTTGGGATCAGTACGCTGCTTGAGCCCTACCAATATCAAGTTAGCGCCCGTAGCCCATTAGCCGGGCAGATGATTGAATTCGATGGCGTGGCTTTGCGAGCCTTGCTCCAAATAGACAAGGGCTTTGGTTATCAACTGATGCTCCAAACTTCCAAATCTTTAATGAGCCGGTTAGCTGCGACTCGAGTACAACTGGCCGCAGCCTGGGCTTGAACAGTTCCTGGAGGTGCCATTCATGATAACAAAAGAAGATTTGATCTTCCGCCAGGTAGCAACCTTACGCGATGGGGCGCGCGTTTTACTGCGTCCCCTGACCCCAGAAGATAAACAAGCGTTGCTTGATTTATTCCTTCCTGTGCCCTACGATGAACGACGGTTTATGCGCCATAATATCAACGACCCGGAAGTTGTCGGTAATTGGGCACTCAACCCGGAGTATGACAAAGTCTTCCCGCTGGTCGCCGTTATCGGGGATAGAATTGTTGGCAACGCCACACTTCATTTTGGGCAAGGCCCCAGCCGGCACCGGGCAGAAATGCGGATATTCCTGTCGAAAGATTTTCGCCGGCGAGGCCTGGGCACAAAATTAATCCAGGCAGTTGTTGAAATTGCCAAGCGACGCAGCCTGTACCTGCTTGAAGTCCAAACCGTGACTGAACTGGTGCACGATATCAAAGCGATGCAGAAAGCTGGTTTTGAAACCAAGTGCGTTTTTGAAGACTATTTTATGCTCCCGGATGGAGAGTTGCGGGACGTTGTTCTTCTGGTTATGAAACTACGTGCAACGGAAGACGAATACTAAGACGCCTTTAATTGCTTAGCAATTTGCCTGGCCCGAGAAAAACGCCTCCAGCCCTCGAAAGCAGGAGGCGCTTAATTTATGGCCAACCTCATCTTCACAATAAATTACCTGAGCACCACCCGCTTCCAGGATATCTACCGCTTGCCGAGCGCGCCCGACTGGAACGAGCCGGTCCTGCGTTCCATGCGCTAGAAACAGACGCTTTCCGAGAATAGGCTGTCTTTGCGCAATGATTTGGGCGCCTTCGGGTAAAAAACCTGAAAGTCCAGCAACCGAAGTAATCCGTTCCGGCTGGGTCAATAAAAATGCAAAGGATAAAGCTGCTCCCTGGCTGAACCCAACCAGATGGAGGCGTGAAAAATCGGCCACTGGAAACCAACGTTGGGTTAGTATCTCATCCATCCGCTCGAGGGTTGGTTGGAAATCTGCCACAGTTGGCCAGCGATCTTCCTGGCGAGCAACCCAGCTATACCCCGATGGTTGGGTCAGGTAAAGGCCACGTGGGGCGATTAAAATGGCCTGTTCGGGCAGCCGAGAAGCGAAGATCCACATCGAAGTTTCATCACCAGTCCAACCATGCAGCAAAAGAAAAACCGGCCAGGGACCTGGCCCATCCGGCTGGCGGTAGCGAATAATCCATTCTGATTCGGGTATCGTGAGCAGTTGATTCAACATGGTTGTAAATATACCATGTTACAATGGGTAATCTATGAGCCCAATTCACCCACAACGACCTGAATGGCTGGAAAAATTCAACTCTGAGATTCGCCAGGCAAGATCAGCCCGGGAGAAGCAGAATGAGGGTATGGCCAGGGTCTGCGCTCGAAGAGCAGCCGGAATCGTTATCGGTGTATACCTGGAAAACCAAGGCTGGCAGTCCCCCTCCAATAGTGCGCATGATCGTTTAAAATTTCTGGTCAACTTACCAGATTTAACAGAAGATGCCCGGGAAGTTGCCAAGCACTTCCTAGTCAAGGTCGATCCAGACTATCGTTTACCGATCCATGCCGACCTCATTGACGAAGCCGAATGGCTTCGTCATACTTTATTGCCAGATTGAGCCTTTTGCATGTGGAGCGTTTTTATCGCTTCAGCAAGCGATAAAGCTGCCTTTATACCAGTAACGACAATCAACAAACTCCCTAATAAACCACCAACAATAAGAACTGGCGTGGGAAATGGCGTTGGGTAACGGGCCGATTTAGCGGGTGGAGTAGATAAACGCCCCCGTAATGCTTGAACAAATTCTGGTCTCGGCTTAACTGGCTCAAATGCCCCAGATAAGAAATTTTCCAAATCCGATACACTCAGCGCCTGGTTTTGACGATATCTAGTAAAAGACTCCATTTACACCTCAATTACTTCCGGCAACCATTAGACTGCATGGTTAGCAGAGGCCGCTACTCCTCTGTTTCAGAGAGCGCAACCAGGTTCACGCCAAATTCATCCCGCATCGCCAGCAATGTGCGATGGTAAAGACTCTTAACTGCCCCTTCAGTTTTCCCCATCACCTGCCCAATCTCGGCATTGGATAAATGCTCCACAAACTTCAAGATCAGCAGTTGCTGGCGTTCTTCTGGCAAGCATCGGATGACTTTCAACAACCTCTCACGTTCCTCCAAGCGTAGTAATTCAGTCTCGGGATGCTCGCCCTGATGCAATCCATAAAACCCTTCTTCCAAGGGAATTTCTTTACGGCGATTATTGTCACGGTGCCAGTTCGCAACCAAGTTATGAGCAATCCGGTAAAGCCAGGCCGAGAAAGGCAGACCACGGTCATGATAACGACCGATATGGCGCATCGCCCGCAGGAAAACCTTTTCCGTCAGGTCCTCAGCGTCGAAGGAATTTCCTGTTCGGTAATAAATATAATTAAATATCCGCTCGACATAACGCTCGTAAAGCATCCCGAATGCTTCCTGGTCTCCACCGGAAGCCTGCGCCAATAAATCTTCATCCTTGAGTTGCACTACTCACCTCGATCCGGCTAAAAACAAATCGGTTGAGAGGCACCTCAACC
>CAZAGA010000139.1:0-8451 GCA_964484335.1 uncultured Anaerolineaceae bacterium | reverse complement strand
TAAAATCCTCCGGTACGGGAGTACCTTGTGGGTTCGATTCCCACCGGCCCCACCAATGGTTTCAAGTTCAATGGGGGTGCGGCGGCAGGCTGCACCCCCATTGGCGTCTTTTCTTCCAAACTCGTGTGGAGACAGGCTATGACGGTACAGGTTGTCTTTATGGGCTCCCCACAATTTGCTACACCTACGCTACAGGCGCTTGCCAAGCAGTATCGAGTTGTCGGCGTGGTGACCCAACCAGACCGGCCAGCCGGGCGCGGCCAGCTTCTGGCTCCGCCACCGGTGAAGGTCCTGGCAGAAGCGCTCAGTTTGCCTATCATCCAACCCCGCCGGCTGCGCGAGCCGGCGGCACTGGCGCAGCTCCAGGAATGGCAACCTGAGCTGATTGTGGTGGCGGCCTTTGGCCAGATCTTGCGCCCGGAGGTTCTCAACTTACCCGAGCGCGGTTGTATCAATGTCCATGCTTCCATGCTGCCACGCTGGCGCGGGGCAGCACCGATCCAAGCAGCGATCCTGAACGGCGACCGGGAAACGGGGATTTCGATTATGCAGATGGACCCAGGGGTGGACACCGGAGCGATCCTGGCGCAACGCGCCGAAACAATCCGGGAGAATGACACTGCCGGGACCCTAAGCGAGCGACTGGCTGAACTGGGAGCTGAGCTGCTCTTGGAAAACTTGCCTGGCTTCCTGGAAGGCAGGCTTGTGCCCAAGGCCCAGGACGACGCACTGGCCACTTATGCCCCGATGCTGAACAAGGAAGATGGCCTTTTAGATTTTTCCCAGCCGGCGGAAAGCCTGGAGCGGCGAGTGCGGGCGATGCAGCCCTGGCCAGGAGCTCATTTCACCTGGCAGGGAGAGCGCCTGAAAGTGTACCGTGTTTCAGTGGCTGAAGTCCCAGCTGAACTTGCGCAAAGCCTGCCTGGGCAAACCTTGCGCTGGGCAGGTAAGCCAGCTCTACGTGCAGCAGATGGGTTGCTAGTGCTGGAAGAAGTCCAACCAGCCGGGAAGCGTCGCCTGACCGGCAAGGAATTCCTGCCAGGCGCTAAGAATTGGGGGACCTAAACCCGTGAATGAGCTCCTAGAATCTCGGCTGAAAATTTTTCCAATCAGCAGCGAGCTGGTCGGATCGCAGGACTCGAGCCAGCTCTACATCGGCGGTTGCAGCCTGACAGCCCTGGCAGAGGAATTCGACACCCCTTTATATGTAATTGACCAGGCCACGCTGGATTCGAACCTGGCCGGCTACCGGCGCGCCTTGCAGGCGAATTACCCGGCAGCCAGCGGGATCACCTACGCGGGAAAAGCCTACCTTTCACTGGCGATGGCGCAATGGACTCAACACCAAGGGTTGTGGCTGGATTGTACGGGTGAAGGCGAGCTAGCGATCGCCCAGTCCGCCGGGGTAGAACGGTCCAATATCCTGGTTCATGGGGTGAACAAGAGCCAGTCCGATATAACGGCCGCATTCCAGGTCGCCGGGACCATTGTGGTCGATAATCTCACAGAGTTGGAGCGGATCGCCAACCTGGCGCGAATCTGGAACGGAAGGGTCCCAGACCTGTGGCTGCGACTGCGCCCTGGCCTGGCGGTCGAAACCCACAAGCACACCCAAACTGGCCAATCGGACAGCAAATTTGGCATGAGCCCAGAAGAGTTGATCGAGGCAGTTGAGGCCAGCCGTGCCCAGGGCTTGCCGCTTAGCGGGTTACATTTCCACCAAGGCTCGCATTTCCACGATCCGGCTCCGCTCAGCCCGGCTATTCAAACCAGCCTGGACTTGCTGGTGGAGTTGAAACAGCGCAAGGGCTGGATTCCGGCTGTCTTTTGTACTGGCGGTGGATGGGGTGTACCCTATCACGAGCAGGACCTACCTCACCCCCAAGTCGAGCAGTATATCCAGGTGATTGCCAAGAGCCTGGTAGAGGGCTGCGCGGCGCGCGGGCTGACGCTTCCTCGGCTGCAAGTCGAACCCGGTCGCAGCCTGGTGGCGCGCGCGGGGGTGGCGATTTACCAGGTTGGAGCGGTGAAAGAGAATCCCCAGCGCCGCTGGCTGCTACTGGATGGCGGTCTGGCTGATAATCCGCGCCCGGCACTGTACGGTGCAAAATACACCGCCTTGCCGCTGGTTAATCCGGACCGCCCGGTAGAGCGCCCGACCTGGTTGGCCGGCCCATTCTGTGAAAGCGGCGATATCCTGATCGAAGACTTACCCTTTCCGGAGGTAAAAGCCGGGGAATATCTGGCGGTGCCGGCCGCTGGCGCTTACCAGCTCAGCATGAGCAGCAATTATAACGGGGCGCGCAAACCGGCCGTCGTCTGGCTGCAAGGCGGGCGGGCGCATCTCATCCAAAAACGAGAGACGCTGGAAGATCTCACCCGGCGCGATCTCCGCCTCGCTTTTCCAGTATGAGCAGAGGCATGTACCAGTTTACTTTTCTCCGCCATGCCGAGTCAGATGGCAATGCAAATGGCCAAATCCAGGGTCAGAGCGACCTGCCATTGACAGCAATGGGAGAAGGCCAGGCGTCGGAACTGGCCAGGCGCTGGAAATCCGAAGGAAGGCAATATGACCAGGTCATAGCCAGCCCGCTGCAACGCACCTGGCGGACTGCCCAGATCATTTCGGAGGCTTTGAATCTACCACTTGAATCGCATCCCGGCCTGGTCGAACGTGGCTTTGGTACGATTGAAGGCCGTCTTTTGGCTGAGCTGATGCAGGAGGATCCACCCCCAAACTTTACCGATCCTTATCTGAAGCCAGGTGAGCAGGGCGAGAGCCTGGTCGAGGTATTCAACCGCGCAGGCCAAGTCTTGCAAGGATTGCTTTCCCGTCCACAAGGCCGCTACCTGGTGGTTTCTCATGGTGCATTCCTGAATATGCTCTTGTATGCAGTAATCGGGCTGAGCCCCCACAACAGCCCACGCAGTTTACGTTTTTCTTTCAGTAACACCGGATACATTGACCTGGTCTATCTGCCAGACATTCAACAATGGCGGATTCTCCAGTTCACAAACCTGGCAGAGTGAGGCAAAGGCGACCATGACTACTCCTGCGCTTTCCCGAACAACCCTGCGCCTGCTTAGCTTTGGAGCGGGCGCAATCGGTACCTATATTGGTGGAAGCCTGGTGCTAGCCGGCCATTCCGTGGTATTCCTGGAAATGCCGGTTGCGGCTGAGCAACTGCGCGCCAGTGGGTTAAGCCTGGAAATCGATGGCCAGGTCAAGCACATCTCAAGCCCCACGATTGCAACCACCCTGGAAGAGGCGTTAGCCTTGGGTCCGTTCGACGCGGCGGTTTTTGCCTTAAAAGCCTACGACACCCGGACTATCCTGGAGGACTTGATCCTGCAAGGCAAACAATTGCCACCGCTGCTCTGCCTGCAAAACGGGGTTGCCAATGAAACCATCCTGGGCTCTGCTTTGGGAAGTAAGAAGGTCATCGCCGGGACGGTCACCAGTTCAATCGGTCGGCGAGGTCCGGGTCAGATCGTCCTGGAGCGCCTACGAGGAGTCGGGATCGCTGAACAAGGCGAATTATCGCATCGCCTGGCGGACGCCTTTAACCAGGCAGGCTTAAAAGCCCGCCTGTTTTCCTCGGGACCCGGGATGAAATGGTCAAAATTAATCACGAACTTACCGGCCAATGCGACCTCTGCTATTCTCAACCTGACCCCGGCAGAGATCTTTGCCAATCCTAATTTATTCCGGTTTGAAATTCGCCAGCTTCGTGAAGCCCTGGCAGTGATGGCAGCTCAAGGAATTCCCCTGGTCGATCTACCGGGCACACCGGTGCGCTGGTTTGCTTTTGCCATTCGCCGGTTACCAATCCGACTCTCCCGCCCCCTGTTACAACGCGCGATCGGCCGCGGGCGAGGCGCTAAAATGCCCTCTTTTCACATCGATCTACATAGCGGGCGAGGCAAAAGCGAAGTCGCCTATCTGAACGGAGCGGTAGCAGACGCTGGCGAGCTACTCGGCATTCCCACTCCAGCCAACCGCTTCCTGACCGACACCTTACTGGCGCTTACCCAGGGCAAGGTCCCGATTAATAGCTATGCGCAAAATCCGGGTAAGTTCCTGAGCGATTTTCGCTATTCAACCACCCCATAGAACAACGGCAAAGCCTGGATTGGATCGGGCGACCAACGGTGGGCTGCCAGGAAACCCTGGCGAGCTTCAGCCATTTTTTCGAGGTTATTGGCGTGGAGGGTGAATAAGGGCTCACCAGCTTTGACAACATCCCCAACTTTATGGTGGATTACCACACCAACCGCATGATCGATCGCATCATGCTTCAACGCCCGGCCTGCACCGAGGCGCATGGCGGTCTCACCCACCATCAGTGCGTCAATCCAACTGAGGGAGCCTGATTGAGGCGAAGTAACGACCTCGATAAACTGGGCTGATGGAAGCAGTTCGGGATGATCGATTGTGCTGACATCGCCGCCCTGGGCCTTGACCAGCTTGCGGAAAAACTCCCAAGCCTCCCCATTCTCCAAATACTGGCGGGCGATTGCCTTGCCAGCTTGTGGATCAGGCGCTTTGCCACCCAAGGCCAGCAAGTGACCTGCCAGGACCAGGCAGTGTTCGGTGAAATCAGCCGGGCCATGGCCATGTAAAGTATCGATAGCCTCAATCACTTCCAAAGCATTCCCCACCGCACAGCCGAGGGGCTGGTTCATATCCGAGAGCAGGGCAACAGCCTTGCGACCAGCCAGGTGAGCAATATCCACCAGCAAACGGGCCAACTCACGGCCATCTTCCAGGGTTTCCATGAATGCGCCGCAACCAACCTTAACATCGAGCACAATCGCCTGCGCCCCAGCAGCAATCTTTTTACTCATGATCGAGGAGGCAATCAGCGGCATCGATTTGATCGTGCCGGTCACATCGCGCAGGGCATATAACTTACCATCCGCTGGGGCCAGATCCAGGCTCTGTCCGCTTAGGACCAGACCGATCTCTTTAAGTTGATGAAGGAATTCCTCTGTGGTGAGGTTGGTCCGGTAGCCGGGGATGGATTCGAGCTTGTCCAGCGTTCCACCGGTGAAACCCAGGCCTCGCCCCGACATTTTCCCAACCGGGATACCGCAGGCTGCCACCAATGGCTCAACCACCAGGGAGGTCTTATCACCCACCCCACCGGTGGAATGTTTATCCACCGCCAGCGGCACCACCTGGGAGAGATCGAGGATCTTACCAGAATTGGCCATCGCCAGGGTCAGGTCGGTGGTCTCACGCGCGGTCATGCCATTCAGCAGGACGGCCATCGCAAAGGCAGCCGCCTGGTAATCCGGGATCTCTCCGCTGGCATAGCCCTGGATAAAACGGTTAATTTCTGCCTGGCTCAATTCTTGCCGGTCGCGTTTTCGACTGATGATATCCACTGCGCGCATGATTGGTTTCCTTTTTATTTTGATTCTGTTTAATAAGTAAAGTTGCCTGGTAAGACAAGGTTTAGAGGATCAACATCGCGTCGCCAAAAGAATAAAAGCGGTACTTCTGGCGAACTGCTTCTTGATAAGCCGCCAGGATCAACTCCCGGCCGGCAAAGGCGCTAACCAACATGAGCAGGGTCGAGCGAGGCAGGTGAAAATTGGTGATCAGCGCATCAACAACTTTAAAAGTATACCCCGGAAGAATAAATAAATCGGTTGATCCTTCATACGGTACGATCAACTCACCTGCTGGCGCTGGCTTCGCCGCGCTTTCGAGCGTTCGGACGCTGGTAGTGCCGACTGCCACCACGCGCCCGCCCAAAGCACGCGCCTTCCGGACCGCCTGGACGGTCTCTACCGGCGCCTGGCACCACTCGGTGTGGATCAGATGCTCAGCCGGGTTCTCTTCGGTAACGGGTGCAAAGGTGTCCAGGCCAACATGTAAAGTGACCTGCCCAAATTGTAATCCTTGTTGTTTTAGACTTACCAATAACTCGTGGGTAAAGTGCAGGCCAGCGGTGGGTGCGGCCGCCGAGCCCGCCAGGCGGGCATAGACCGTCTGGTAGCGCTCCGGGTTGGTCAATGGTTCGTGGATGTAGGGCGGTAATGGGACGTGCCCAGCTTGTGGCAAGAAATCTTCAATCGGCTGCGTAAAACGCAGCAGCCGGCTGGAGCCATCCAGTACTGCCAGGATCTCGGCGGTGGGACCCTGGTCGATTGCCACCTGTCGACCCGGCAGGAGACCTTTTCCGCCAACCAGGACCTCCCAAGTCAGCAAGTCGTGGCGGCGAAGCAGGAAAATCTCCACCTGACCACCGCTGGGAATCTTGCGCCCAAACAGGCGTGCTGGGATTACGCGGGTTTCGTTCAGCACCAGGATATCCGGCGCGGCTAAAAACTGCCCCAGATCCCGAAAGACAGCATGCTCAATCTTGCCGGTGGAGCGGTGGATCACCATCAGGCGAGAGGCATCGCGCGGCTCCAGCGGGGTTTGGGCGATATATTCAGGGGGGAGATGATAATCAAAGTCAATCGTTTTCACAAATTGAAAACCACAAGAAAAAAACAATTTGAAGTTTAGAAGAGGCGATCCTGCCGATCGACTGGATAATCCAGGTGCAGGTGTTCGTAGGCGTTGCGCGTTGCCAGGCGACCTTGCGGTGTACGCTCGAGGAAGCCAAGCTGGAGCAGGTAAGGTTCAACCACATCCATGATGGTCTCAGGTTCTTCGCTGATCGAGGCGGCAATTGTGTTCAAACCAACCGGACCGCCGTTATACTTCTCGATCACTGCCCGGAGGACGCGCCGGTCCAGGTCATCCAAGCCAAGCGGGTCGACATCCATCAAATCCAGGGCTTCTTGTGAAATCGCCCGGGTTATACTGCCATCGGCACGCACCTCGGCATAGTCACGCACCCGGCGGAGCAGGCGCAGCGCCACGCGCGGCGTGCCCCGGCCACGGCGCGCAATCTCATCCACGCCGGCTTCATCGGCAGCCACTCCCATCACCCGCGCTCCCCGGCGGACAATTTGACGCATCGCCGCCTGGTCGTAAAAATCCAGGCGATAGACCGCGCCAAACCGGGCCCGCAAGGGCGCGGTAACCAGGGCCAGGCGTGTAGTAGCGCCAATTACGGAAAAGCGGGGCAACTTTAGACGAATCGAGCGCGCCGAGGGACCTTTGCCAATCACAATATCCAGCGCGAAATCCTCCATCGCCGGATAGAGAACTTCCTCGATGGCGCGCCCCAGGCGATGAACTTCATCAATAAATAAAATGTCCCCGGCGCGCAGGTTGGTCAAGATGGCTGCCAGGTCTCCGGGCCGCTCGATGGCCGGGCCAGCAGTGATTTTGATATTCACACCCATTTCATTTGCCAGAATGTGCGCCAGGGTAGTCTTTCCCAGTCCAGGCGGGCCATAAAAAAGGACATGATCCAGGGCTTCAGATCTCTGGCGAGCCGCGGCAATCAAGATCTGGAGATTTTCCTTTACGCGCTCTTGCCCGATCAGGTCGCTCAGGGCTTTGGGCCGGATATCCTGGTCAGAACGGTCTTCGGGCAGCGATTGGGGATTCATCAGGCGGTTGGGTTGGTCATTCATGGGCAAAATTATAACCTGAACTTTTCGAAACGCAGCGCCGACTCTTCAAGCTTGAGGTTGTCGAGTATAATTATGCAGATTTTCATCCCAGGAGAGCAAAAATGTCAACTGTATTTGCTTCACCTCACCCGCTTGTAGCCCATAAGCTCAGCGTCTTGCGCTCGTTGGATACTGATCCCAAGAAATTCCGCGAATTAATCGGCGAGATCGCCGCCCTACTCACTTACGAGGCGACCATAGATCTGAAACTGGCACCCCGAACAATCCAAACACCGCTGGCCAGCATGGTTGGCCAGGAGTTGCAAGAGGAGATCGGCCTGGTGCCAATCCTGCGAGCCGGGCTGGGAATGGTGGAAGGCGTCTGGGACCTGGTGCCTTCGGCAGAGGTCTGGCACATTGGCTTGTATCGCGATGAAAAGACGCTCAAACCGGTCGAATACTACAATAAACTACCGATCGAGCCGCGCGTAGCTGTCTGCCTGGTCTTGGACCCGATGCTGGCAACCGGTGGATCTGCGGTAGCCACAATCGATATTTTAAAACGGTGGGGGGTGAAGAAAATCAAGTTCCTGGGTATCATCGGTGCTCCAGAGGGAATCAAAAACCTGCAGGAGCATCATCCCGAGGTGCCAATTCACCTGGCAGCGATTGATGAGCGTTTGAATGAACATGGATATATCCTTCCTGGTCTCGGAGATGCAGGCGATAGGCAGTTTGGAACCGGATAGACATGATGAATTCGCAAAAAATCGGACGTTATGAAGTTCGCTCTGAACTAGGCCGTGGCGGAATGGCCACCGTCTATCACGCCTACGATCCGAACTTTGAGCGGGACGTAGCAATCAAAGTATTACCGGAAGTCTTTTTGCACGACCCCCAATTCCGGGCCAGATTTGAACGAGAAGC
>CAZAGA010000138.1:0-8470 GCA_964484335.1 uncultured Anaerolineaceae bacterium | reverse complement strand
ATTTACAAATCGACGTCTATCGTTCGTCCAGCGCGGGCGGGCAGAACGTCCAAAAAAACGCCACTGCGATCCGGATCACCCACCTGCCGACCGGGCTGGTGGTCACCTGCCAGAATGAGCGCTCACAGACCCAGAACCGGGAAAATGCCCTGCGCGTGCTGCGCGCCCGGCTAATGGAAATGAAACAGCAAGCCCAAGCCGAGACCCTGGCTGAGCTGCGCGGCGAATATACCAAAGCGGAGTGGGGCAGCCAGATTCGCTCCTATGTCCTCCACCCTTACCAGTTGGTCAAAGACCATCGCACAAATTTCGAGATAGGCAATACCCAGGCAGTCCTCGATGGGGCGATTGACAATTTTATCGAAGCGTATCTGCGCTCCAGCCTGGGTAGTTAATCGGCAACCAGTATGGAGAGCACTGCGCCTGGCAGGCTTGTTTGGATTGCTGGCGCTGCTCAGCGCTTGCGCCACGCTCCAGGACCCGGAAGCTTTTCAAGAATTCCGCAACCATACCGTCGCCAGCCTGTCCAACGGGATGGTTGTTGAGCAGGAAATTTTCAGCCGGCACGCTGGCCTTCAAAAAATTGAGTTGTGGATCAGCGTTGACAAGTATAGCCTGACTCCTGAGGCCAGGCTAACCGCCCTTTTGTTTGATAAAAATTCGCAAGGTACACCGCTTGCCTCGGTCGCCTACCGCTTGAGCGACCTTTCCAGCAGCAATTCACTGACGCTGCCGTTTGAACGGCCGGGCGAAAGCTATCCCAGTGGTGAATATCGCCTCCGGGTGCAAGCAGAAGGTGGGACGGTATATTTATTTGGCCGAAACGAAGACGCCTATGCGCAAGGGGCGTTTTTCATCAACAACCAGCCGGTTGACGCGGATTTGAGCTTCCGCCTGAGCTACGAGTACACTACCCAATCGGTGCTCGAGGATTTTCTCCATTGGGGCGGGCAGGCCGCCTGGCTCTTGCCGCTGCTGGCGCTGCTTTGGTTACCTGGCCGATTGCTCTTGAGCATCGCCCAGCTAGATCAGCGCCTGGACTGGGGAGAACGCAGCGCGGTTTCCATCGCACTCAGCCTGGCCAGCTTCCCACTTCTGATGGCCTGGACCAGCATACTGAAATTGAATTGGAGCCGGAACGCGGTCCTGTTCTTTGTCCTGGCGCTCGGCTTGCTCTACCTGGCGCTGTTGGTGCGCAAACGGGCCTGGAAGGTAAAATGGAGGGTGAGCTGGCCCAGTCTGGCCCTGGCGGCTGTGCTGGTTTTCTCCCTGGCAGTGCGCCTGGCGATGATCCGCGACCTGGCTGCCCCCGCCTGGGTCGATTCAGTCCACCATGCCTTGCTTGGCCGGCTGATTCAAGAAAACGGCGGCTACCCGGCGAGTTACGCACCTTACCTGCAAGTTTCCACGACCGGCTACCACAGCGGTTACCACAGCCTCCTGGCCGCCTTGAGCTGGCTTTCCGGGCAAGACCTGGCCCAGACGATGCTGGTCTTCGGCCAGGCGCTCAACACCCTGGCGATCCTGGGCGTTTACTTGCTGACCACCAGCTTTACCCAGATGCCGGTAGCGAGCGTACTGGCTGCGTTGATAGCCGGGCTAATGACGCCGATGCCCGCGTACTATACCAGTTGGGGGCGCTATACCCAACTGGCCGGGCTGGTTGTGCTGCCAGCCGCTTTTTGGTTGACGAAGGCCTGGCTTGATGCAGCCCGGCCGGCAAGCTGGCGCAAGCCCGATCGTAACCTGTTGAGGCTGCTCTGCATGGCAGGGCTGGCAGCCAGCGGACTGCTGCTGATCCATTACCGGGTGTTGGCTTTTATGGTCGGGTTGGTGCTGGTTGAACGCCTGGTCGTATGGGTCCAAGCTGGCTGGCAACGCCGGGGGCGAGAATCCCTGTGGAAAGACCTGGCTGGCCTGGTACTGTTAGCGGTTTTCTCGCTCCTGCTGACCCTGCCCTGGTGGCCTGGCGCCCTGGCAAGCTTTGTCGTGCCCGTTGCCACTGCACCTGGGGCAACCCGCCCATTTGCCGATTTCGCCTGGAGCTTCCTAACCACCGCCCTGGGGAAATATGCGCTTGGCCTGGCTGGCCTGGGTCTGCTGACCAGCCTGTTCCAGCGCCGCGCTTTCGCCTGGGTGATCTTACTCTGGACGATGATCTTATTTTTCCTGGCAAACCTGGGGGTGTTCAGCTTGCCCGGGGCAAATTTTGTGAACAATACCGCAGTGACGATCTCCCTGTTCATGCCAATCGCTGTGTTGGGTGGCTACCTGATCGCCTGGGTGATCCAGGGTTGGGAGGTGCTGGTCAAACAGCCCTGGAAACCCGTCTATTGGGGAGCAATTACCCTGGCAGGTTGTCTGCTGGCCTTTTATGCTGCGCGCAGCCTGCTGCCAATCCTAAATCCGGGCACGTTATTGGTCCGCCAGGCCGACCTGGAGGCAATCGAGTGGATTGACGCTAACCTGCCAAAAGAGGCAAGTGTGCTCATCAACCCGTTTGCCTGGGGATATAACCTGTATGCCGGAAATGACGGCGGCTACTGGATCTCTCCGCTGGCTGGCCGGAAGACCTTTCCCCCGGCGGCGATCTATAATTTTGATTTCGACAGCGATAACCCGCAGCGCATCAGTGCAGGCGCCCAAAAAGTCATCGAATTGGGCGAAAAACCAGCTGAGCTGGCCAGCTTTATGACCGAACAAGGCCTCCAATACGTGTATTGCGGTGGGCGCGGCGGTCCGATTTCTCCCAGGGCGCTCCGTGAAAGCCCTGAATTCCGCTTACTCTACCAGAAGCAAGGCGTTAGCTTGTTTCAAATCAATCCATGAGCAAATCTTAGCTTCAAGAGTGCAGTTGAAAAGCGCCGGGGGAAGACGGGCTTCGACTGCGCTCAGCCTGCCTGAGACGCTCTGCCTGCCTGGGACACCCTGCCTGGTTGAATTACTGAGTTGACTATCGCCTGCATTCCATCTATACTATATTTATGCAACTTTTTTTCAATACTGTGCGTATAAATACCAGGAGAGTGGCGCTATGAGAAAATCTTCGCTTTTCTGGGGGGGATTAATCGTTGTTTTCGGAATCCTGTTGCTGATTGATGAACTCGGCTGGTTGCCCTTCAGCATCTGGAGCATAATCTTGCCGGTGTTTTTGATTGCGCTCGGGGTGTGGGTTATCGCAGGTTCCTGGTTCGGCCGAAACGAGATGGCTGTGGAACAGGTCAGCGCACCGCTGAAGTCAGCCAGCCAGGCTGACTTGCGCCTACGGCATGCCGCCGGACGGTTAACGATCAGCTCAGGCGCCGCGCCGGGCGTCCTGGTCGAAGGCACCTGTGCTGGTGGGGCAGTCATCACAACGAGCCAATCGGGCGACCGGCTGGAAGTGCAAATGAAAGTCCCTGACCAGAGCGGGCGATGGATGTTCTGGAATATGAATAGCGGGCTGAATTGGGACCTGAAACTGGCTGAGGGCGTTCCACTCACCCTGCGCCTGGACACCGGAGCGGCGGAGGGACGCCTGGACTTCTCGCGCCTCCAACTGACCGAGATTCACCTTCATACGGGAGCCAGTTCCACTTCAGTGATCTTGCCAGCTCAGGCCGGCTATACCCGGGCGGAATTTCAAGCCGGCGCCGCATCCATCGACCTGACTATACCGGCCGGGGTGGCGGCGCGAATCCGCGCAACTGGCGGACTGGCCAGTATCAGTGTCGACCGGCAGCGCTTCCCACGCCAAGCTGGGACCTATGTATCGCCAGATTATGAGACCGCGGCGAATAAAATCGACTTACAAGTTCAAACCGGGGTCGGATCGGTAAGCATTCGTTAATCGCCTCAGCGAGGGAGATTTACGAGTTCAGGGATAGATACATGACGAACGATCGCAGCCTGGCGGAAGGAATCCTGTTCACGGATATGTACCAGCTCACCATGGCACAGCTTTATTTCCGCGCCGGTCTCCATAACCGCAGGGTACAGTTCGATCATTTCTTCCGTGATTACCCCAACTATGGCTCGCACCAAGCCGGCTACTGTATTAACGCCGGGTTGGAATGGTTGATCGAGTGGATGCAGAACACCCGGTTCAAGCCAGCCGAGCGAGCGGCGCTAAGCCGCTTGACCAACCGGACTGGCGGTCCATTATTCCAGGCGGATTTCCTGGAATGGATGGAGCAGGCCGGGGATTTCAGCCAGATCAACCTGTGGGCGATTCCCGAGGGGCGGGTAATTCACCCAAATGTACCGCTGACGATCGTCCAGGGTCCCCTGGCAATGGCGCAAATCTTGGAAACCGCCCTGCTGAACAAACTGAACTATGGCATCTTAATCGCTACGAAAGCGGCATTGCTGCGAGAGACCGGCCAGGGACAGGTACTGATGGAATTTGGTCTGCGCCGCGCTCAGGACCTGGGGGGCAACGCCGGAGCGCGGGCAGCGCTGATTGGTGGAGCAGATTTTTCCTCGAATGTCGGGATTTCCTTACAACTTGGCTTGCCGCCGAAGGGTACCCATGCCCACAGCATGGTCCAGTTGTATCTCGCACTTGGGATGAGTGAGCTAGACGCCTTCCGGGCGTATGCTGAGCTGTATCCCGAAGATTGTTTATTGTTGGTCGATACGATCAATATCCTGGAGAGCGGCGTCCCAAATGCCATCCGGGTATTCGAAGAATTGAAACGCAAAGGCCACCAGCCACTGGGCATCCGCCTGGATTCGGGTGACCTGGCTTACCTGAGCATCCAGGCTGCCCGCCAGCTCAACCAGGCCGGCTTCCCGGAGGTTTCAATTGTCCTATCGAACAACCTGGATGAGCTGATTATCTGGCAGATCGTGACCCAGATTCGTGATGAAGCTCCACGCTACGGGTTGGATCCCGACCCGCTGATCCGCCGTTTAGTTTATGGCGTGGGTACGCGATTAATCACTTCGAACGGCGACCCAGCCCTGGGTGGGGTGTTCAAGCTAACCGCCGTGGAGGACCAGGAAGGTTGGCTGCCGGCGATTAAAATTTCTGAATCGCCCTCCAAGACGCCAAACCCGGGAACAAAACGGCCCTGGCGGTTGTACGATTCGCGTGGCAAGGCGACCGCTGACCTGGTAGCCTTATGGGAAGAAGATCCTCCCGGCCAGCCACGGCTGATGCTCCACCACCCCAGCGATCATACCAAGCACCGCAGCATCGAGCAGAGAGAGCTGACCGCAATCGAGCCCCTGCTGGTAGAGATCCTGCGCAATGGTCAACTGGTCTACGAATTTCCTGACCTGGAACAAATCCGAGCCGCTCGCCTGGCAGATGTTGAGCGCCTGGATCCAGGCGTCCGGCGGATTCTATACCCGCATATTTACCATGTTTCTCTAAGCCAGGAGCTGTGGGCGTTAAAACAGCGCCTGATTCGAGAAGCTCAGGCCAAAATCAACTGACTTAACTTTTCGCCTGATGGAGGTCCTAGATGTCAAAGATATTTGAATCGCGCGTGTTATGGGGGAGCCTGCTGATCTTCGGCGGAGTCTTGTTCTTGCTCCAAAACCTGAATATTATCCCGGGCTTTGGAGATCTATTCTGGGCAATCCTGCTCGGCCTGGGCGGGTTGTTCTTCCTGTCGGTTTTTTTCACCAACCGGCAAAATTGGTGGGCGCTAATCCCAGGGATCATCCTGCTCTGCGTAGCTGGCTTGATTGTGTTGGAGTTTATCTCCCCGCAGGCGAGTGAGCTGTGGGGTGGAAGCCTAGTCCTGGGTGGAATCGGGCTCAGCTTTGCGATCATTTACCTGCTCAACCCAGGCAACTGGTGGGCGCTGATCCCAGCCGGGGTTATGGTTTCATTGGCCGTCATCACAGGGCTAGAAAATTTCCTTCCCGAGGATTTGACTGGCGGCCTGTTCCTGATCGGCCTGGGGCTAACCTTTGCTGCGGTGGCGCTATCGCTAACGCGCGGCCCACGCCCGCCGTTTGTCTGGGCCTGGATTCCTGCCGGGATCCTGACGCTGATCGGCCTGCTGATCGTGGCCTCAGAAGGGAATTTCTCGGAATATGTCTTACCGGCCATTCTAATCATCGGCGGCGGGGCCTTGGTTTTTTATACCTTAAAGCCGCGCAACCGGTAGGGTGTGAATGAGGATGAACTTGACCCTGATTCGCAGTCGTGAACAAGTCCTGTTGGGCGGGGTGTGCGGCGGCCTGGCAGCCTACCTGGGCGTCAGTCCTTTTGTAATCCGCCTGTTATTTGTCACCCTGGCTTTTGGTCACGGCATAGGGCTGCTATTGTATGGGCTATTGTGGGTGATGCTTCCCGTTGATGGCCGGCTACGCCGCCCGCTGGCCCATCGCAGCAGCGAAGGGTTCTATGAGGCCACTCTGCCGGTAGATGACTTTTCAAGCATGCTCAATGAACCCTACACCCAGTTAAAAATCCTGGCTGGTTCAGCCTTAATCCTGGCCGGGCTGATCAGCCTGCTGCCGGATCTGGCCGGGCTCGGACTGGAATGGCTGAAATTTGACCTGCTCTGGCCGGTCATCTTGATCTTTGGTGGGCTGGCGCTGTTGATTCGCCGCCCAAAAGGAGTTGAAACGAATGACTACCCCACCCGTTCCTGAATCAGACGAACCGATCGAACCCAACCCGTCGCCGGAGCCAATCCCCCCGGCTTCTCCAACGCCAGAGACACCTCCGGCTGCGCCTGAAGCGATTGGAGCGGTTCCCGTCGCACCCCAACCCGCTCCAGCAACGATCCAGCCCGCCCGGCGGAAGACCTCAACCCGGCGGCGCGGAAGCCTGTTCTTCCCATTGCTGCTGATCTTCATCGGCGGCGCGCTGCTGATGAGCAACCTGGGGATCGTCAGTGGATCGATCTGGGAAACGATCGGCATGTTCTGGCCGGTGCTGTTCATTGTTTGGGGCCTAGACGCTGTTTGGCGGAATGAAGGCTTGACCGGAGCAGTTTTTATGCTGGGCCTGGGGATTACCTTCCTGCTCAGCAACCTGGGCTATCTGCAGATTGATCCCTGGCGATTGCTGGCGACCATCTGGCCGGTAATCTTCGTGGCGATTGGAATGGATCTGGTCATCGGCCGGCGGCGCAACTGGCTGACGATGCTCCTGGGACTGATCGTGGTCCTGGCTGTGCTGGCTGGAACACTCTGGTATTCGGGGATCTGGCTCTCTCCCAGCGGGTTGACCGCCGGCACGCCGCTGAATTATGCCCCTCAAGCGGTTGCCAGCGCCCGGATTGAAATCAGCCCGGGTGCGGGCAGCTTGAAGATCAACGGGCAAGCTGCTCCAGGGACATTAATTTCGGGGGTGATCCCCGAAACCACTGATACCTGGCGAGTCAACCAGGAAATCCGGCAGGATGGCAACCAGGCCGTGGTAAAGCTGTCGGCTACGGGCAACCAGGCTTACTTCCCTGGCAACCGCCAGAACCTGACCGATTGGCAACTTGAGCTCAACCCGGTCATCCCAATTGACCTGGCGATCGACCTGGGCGCTGGTGAAGCCGACCTAGACCTGGCAAAGTTGCAGGTTAAAAACTTGAAGTACGATTTTGGCGTCGGCACGCTGAGGCTACACCTGCCAGAGGGGAGCGCACTGACTGGGGAAGTGGATGGCGGAATCGGCTTCCTGACGATTCAAGTCCCAAGCACGGTCGGGGTCGAGATCCAGGCTGAGACTGGCCTGGTAATTCGGTCACTACCAACTGGCTACACCAAGGCCGGTGAAAACTTGTACCGCTCCCCCAATTTTCAGACCGCCGCCACGAAGGTGAACCTGAAAATCAACCTGGCGCTGGGGCAATTGATCATTAAATAAATGCTAATGAAGCATCCCTGGCGCTGCCAGGGATGCTTCTTCTTTCGGCTAAAAGTTCAACCAGCGGGCGGCGGTTTCGGGTAAGTCGGCCAGCGGGGCGGCTTTTTTCGTGCAGGGCGGCAGGGAGTCGATAAACAGCCGCCCATATTTCTTGGTCAGCACCCGGCGGTCCAAGACTACCACCACCCCGCGGTCGAACTGGGTGCGAATCAGGCGACCAAAGCCCTGGCGAAAGCGCAGGATTGCTTCTGGAAGCGAATATTGGTAGAAAGGATCTTCGAAAGTTTCCGAACGAGCGGCAACGATCGGATCCGAAGGCACATCGAACGGCAGCTTGGTGATCACCAAAACCGACAGGGCGTCGCCAGGCACATCGACACCCTCCCAGAAAGCGCGCGTCCCCAACAGCACCGAGCGAGGCGAATTGCGAAAGGTGTCCAGCAGGGCCGGAGCGGAAGCGCCATCACCTTGTTCATAGACCTGGATTTCTTCACGCGCCAGGACCGGGCCAATCGCCTGCGAAGTCCGCTTGAGCTGGTCGTAAGAGGTAAACAGCACCAGCGTCCGGCCGCCGGTCGCTTTACATAAGCGGACCAGCGCGTTTTCAATCCCGCGCTGGTGGCCATGCCGGTCGGAAGGCTCGGGGATATCATTGGCCAGGTA
>CAZAGA010000137.1:0-8497 GCA_964484335.1 uncultured Anaerolineaceae bacterium | reverse complement strand
GGACGACCCAACCAGCCTGAGCGATAATTACCTGTATGCCCTGGCCGAAGACGCCTCCGGGGCGATCTGGGTGGCCAGCAGTAACGGACTGAACCGTTACGATCCATACAGCGGGCGTTTCACCCGCTTCTACCACGAACCGGAAGATCCGGATAGCCTGAGTGGAAGCAACCTGAGCGCTTTGTTCGTCGATCGGGACGGCGCCTTGTGGGTGGGCACCAACGGGGCCGGGTTGAATCGCCTGAACCTGGATCAACTTTCCGCCCAATCTGCCGATTCAGCCACCCCGGCGGCTTCGACCAAGGTCCAATTCACTCACTATCCTCTGCTGCAAAGCGATTCGGCTGCCCCGTCGGATGGCTATATCTGCGCCCTGGCCCAGGATTCCGCCGGCATCCTGTGGGTCGGCACCCAAAATGGGCTCTACCGTCTCGATCCGGGAGCGGAAACCTTTCGCTCCTACCTGCCTGACTCACAGCGCCCTAACAGCCTGCCAGACAACCATATCACCAGTATTTATGAGGACTCCCAGGGCCGGCGCTGGTTTGGAACCTTTGCCGGCGGGCTGGCCCGCCTGGACAGCCTGGAGAGTGATTTCATCCTCTACCAGCACGATCCGGAGCAGCCCCACAGCCTGGCTTACGACCATATCGAAGCAATTTACCAGGATCGTTCCGGCGCGTTGTGGATTGGCACCGACGGCGGCGGGCTCGATCGCTACGATCCAGAGCTGGATAGCTTTATTCACCATACTCACCAGGCCCAGGACCCTACCAGCCTGGGCATCAACCAGGTCCATGCCATCCTCCAGGACCAGGGTGGCATCTTGTGGTTCGGCACTTTTGGCGCCGGCCTGGCGCGCTTCGACCCTTCGGTCATGCGCTTCGGTCACCTGGTCAACTTGCCCGATGATCCGAACAGCCCTTCCGCCAATTTCGTTTGGGGTATGACCGAAGACCGCCAAGGGACGATCTGGATCGGCACGATCGGTGGCGGCTTGAACCGTTGGGAGCGTAAAACGAACACCTGGACCCATTACCGCCACAATCCGGACGACCTGGACAGCCTGGCCCACGACACGGTTTGGATGATCTTCGAAGATCGCCAGGGCCAGCTCTGGGTGGGCGTCGAAGGCGGCCTGGATCGCTTCGATGCGCAGACGGGCGGTTTCATTCACCATCCCATGCCAACCGTCTGGACGATGCTCCAAGACCGCCAGGGCGACTATTGGCTGGGAACTTTCGGTGGCGGGTTGGTCTGGATGGACGGCCGGAGTGCTGCGACCCGCTCCTACCTGCCAATCGCAGAGGATCCTAACAGCCTGTCGGATAACAATATCCTTGCCCTTTACCAGGATCAGGCCGGGATCATCTGGATCGGCACGCTCGGCAATGGGGTGGACTGCCTCGACCCGTTCAGTGGGAAGGTTACGCACTATAAGAATCGGCCTTCCGATCCTTCCAGCCTGGGCAACAACACCGTCCTGCAGTTCTTCATTGATTCACGGCGTAATTTCTGGCTGGCGACCGCCGGCGGGCTGGACCGCTTCGACCCATCCAACCAGACCTTCCAGCATTACACCGAGAAGAACGGCCTGCCGAATAACCTGATCTACGGCCTGCTCGAAGATCCCCAGGGCTACCTGTGGATGAGCACCAATCACGGAATCAGCCGCTTCGATCCTGAAACCGAGACCTTCACCAATTACGATCGCCAGGATGGCTTGCAGAGCAACGAATTTAACCAGAACTCCTTCCTGCAGACGCGCGATGGCATGCTGCTGTTTGGCGGGGTGAACGGATTGAACGCCTTCTACCCCCAGGATATTCAGCCGGATCCTTTCATCCCACCGGTGGTGATCACTGGATTCCAACTCTTCAACCAGCCCGTGTTGCCTGGACCCGGCTCGCCGCTCCAGCAATCGATCGAGACCACCCGCTCGATCCGCCTGGATTACCGCCAGAACTACCTGGCGTTTGAATTTGCCGCCCTGGATTACTCGGCGCCACAAAAGATCCACTACGCCTACCTGCTCGAGGGCCTCGATAAGGATTGGAATTACACTGCCGAACGGCATTATGCCAGCTATCCCAGCCTACCGCCGGGCGAATATGTCTTCCGGGTTAAAAGCGCCAATGCCGACGGCATCTGGAATGAAACCGGCGCTTCAGTAGCAGTAACCATCACTCCGCCGTTCTGGCGCACAACCTGGTTCGGCTTGCTGGCTGGGTTTGTGGTCTTGGGCGGCTCAGCCGGCCTGGCTGGGCTGCGCCTGCGATCGATCGCTGCTCAGCACCGTCGCCTGGAACAGTTGGTCGAAGAGCGCACCCACGCCCTCAGCGCTGCCTTGGAAGAGCTCCAGGTGGCCAAGGAGAGCGCCGAAAAAGCCAACCAGGCCAAGAGCGCCTTCCTGGCTAATGTCAGCCACGAGCTGCGCACACCGCTCAACGCCATCCTGGGTTTCAGCCAGCTCCTGCTGCGCACAGCGGGTTCGCCGGAAGGCCCGGACCTCTCGGATGACCAGCGCCGCAGCCTGCAGGTGATCAACGCCAGCGGCGAGCACTTGCTGGGCCTGATTAACGATGTGCTCGAAATGTCCAAGATCGAAGCCGGGCGAGCGAGCCTTAATCCAGGCGAGTTTGACTTGCTCAACCTGCTCGCCGGGCTGGAGGAAATGTTCCGCCTGCGCGCCGAGGCCAAGGGCTTGAGCCTGGCTTTCGAAATCCAGCCCTGCGTGGCGCGCCATATCCTGGCTGACCAGGGCAAGCTGCGCCAGATCTTGATGAACCTGTTGGGCAATGCGGTCAAGTTCACCCAGGGAGGCGGTGTCACGCTGGCCGCTCGGATGAGTGAGCTGCCCAGCCTGGCCGCCAACCCGGAGCTGCGTTTGCTCGAGATCGAAGTGCTCGACAGCGGCCCTGGGATCGCCCCAGAAGAGCTCGAGCAGATCTTCCAGCCCTTTGTCCAGGCTTCCAGCGCGCTAGAGATCCAGGAAGGCACCGGGCTGGGCCTATCGATCAGCCGCCAGTACGCCCGCCTGATGGGCGGCGAGATCTTCGCCGAAAGCACACCCGGCCAGGGCAGCCAGTTTCGCCTGGCTGTGCCGGTCCAGGTGGTCGAAATCCAGGCCAGCCCGGCGCCCTGTGTCCGCCGAGTGACCGGCCTGCAGCCCGGCCAGCCGGTCTACCGCCTGTTGGTCGTGGATGATAAGGAAGATAACCGCCGCCTACTGGTGGAAATTTTCCGCCCGCTGGGCTTTGAAGTCCAGGAAGCCGCCAGCGGTGAGCAAGGGATTGCCCTGTGGCAATCCTGGCAGCCGGATTTGATCTGGATGGACATGCGCATGCCCGGGATGGACGGGTATGAAGCCACCCGTCAGGTCAAGTCTGGCACAGCCGGGGGCCGCCCGGTGGTGATCGCCCTGACCGCCAGTGCCTTGGAAGAGGACCGCACCGCGATCCTGGCCGCCGGCTGTGATGACTACATCCGCAAACCATTTCGCGAAAATGACTTGTTCGAAGCCCTGGCCAAGCATCTTGGAGTGCGTTTTACTTGGGAAGAAACCAGTCCAGCGGCCAGCCCACCCCAGCCGCTGGAGGCGGAAGAGATCGATCAACCAGCCCTGGTAGCTCGTTTGGCGGCCCTGCCGACCGATCTGCTCCAGGGGCTGCGCCGCTCAACCCTGCTTGGCTATTGGAACCAGGTCCAAGCCCAGGTGGAGCAGATCGCCCTCCGAGACCCTGGCCTGGCAGAGCTGCTGGCCTCCCTGGCGCGCGAATATGACCAGAATCGCATTCTGGAATGGATTGACCGGGTAAAATAAAGCTGTCCATGGCCCCCTGCTTGGGCAACCTGCCCAGGAGCATCTATGCCAAAAGCTGACATTTTAATCGTTGACGATACGCCTAATAACCTGAACCTGCTGACCCAGATGCTGGAAACCCAGGACTACAGTGTGCGGGCGGTCGCCAGCGGCCAGCGCGCTCTCGAATCTGCCCGCGCCCTACCGCCCGACCTGATCTTGCTCGATATCCGCATGCCCGGCCTGGATGGGCTGCAGGTCTGCCGCCAACTCAAGGCTGAATCGGCCACGGGCGAGATCCCGGTGATCTTCATCTCGGCTCTGGATAATATCCAGGACAAGGTGCGTGGCTTTCAGGCTGGTGGGGTTGATTACATCACCAAGCCATTCCAACTGGAAGAAGTCTTGCTGCGCACGGAGACCCACCTGGCGATGCGCAACCTGCAGCGCCAACTCCAGGAAGCCAATCGCAAGATGGCCGCTGAGCTTTCCCTGGCAGGCCAGCTCCAGGCCAATTTCATGCCCAGCCGCCTGCCCAACCCGCCTGGCTGGCAGCTTTCCGCCCTGCTCCGCCCAGCCCGCGAGACTTCCGGCGATTTCTACGACGCCTTCTTCTTGCCAGATGGCCACCTGGCAGTATTAATTGCGGACGTGGTCGATAAGGGTGTTGGCGCGGCGCTGTTCATGGCTTACGCCTGGAGCTTGATCCGCACCTTCGCCGATGAGCGCCCGGGCGAGCCGGACTGGGTCTTCAGCCAGGTCAACCGGCGCATCCTGACCGATACAGTCACCAGCCAGTTTGTCACCTTGTTCTATGGGGTGATTGATCCTACCAAGGGCCAGATGACTTACGCCAACGCCGGGCACCTGCCGCCGCTGCACTTTTCCACCACCGGCGAGCTGCACAAGCTGGTGCGCACCGGCATCCCGCTTGGGATTTACGAAGATCACCAGTGGAGCGCCAACCGGGTGGGCTTAGAACCGGGCGACCTGCTGGTCCTGTATACCGATGGGATCACCGATGCGATTAACCCTTCTGAAGAGCATTTCGGCGAAAAGCGCCTGGTCGAGCTGTTGCGCGGCCAACTAGATCGGCCCGCCCAGGACGTCCAACAGGCCATCCTGCAGGCCATCCAGGCTTTTGTCGGCCTGGCCAGCCAGTTCGATGATATGGCCCTGGTTGCTGTCCGTCGCAGCCCACTTTCATGAAGTCTCCTTACCGTCTCTTTGCCCGGCTGCTTTTCCTGGCTCTGTTTCTGTTCGTGATCCTTGCCTTTCAGCAGTCCGGGATCGCTTGGGATGAACAGTGGCACCTGGAATACGGCCGCCTGCTGCTCGATTATTACCGCGGCATCCCGCCGGTCGAACCCGAGCTGAGCGCCTTGACTTACCGCAACCTGGTTATCTACGGCGGTGCGTTTGACCTGAGCGCCGAGTTGTTCAACCGCCTGCTCGGCCGCCTCCTGCCGCTCGGCGCGATCGAGTTGCGCCACCTGTTCACTGGCCTGGTCGGGCTGCTGGGGGTGGCCGGCGCCTGGCTGGCAGCTCGCCGCCTGGCTGGAGAGCGGGCGGCTTTCTGGTCGGCCCTGCTACTGGCGCTCTGCCCGGGCTACTTTGGGCACTTGTTTTTCAATCCCAAGGATCTGCCCTTCGCAGTCGCCTATATCTGGGGCCTGTATGCGCTGCTGCGCCTGTTGAACGGTCCAGTCCGCTCTGCCTGGCGTGACTGGCTGTTGTTTGGATTGGTCGCCGGGCTGGCGCTGGGCGTGCGGGTTGGTGGCGTGTTCCTGTTCGGCTGGGCTTGCCTGGTCCTGGCCTGGAACGCCTGGCGTGCCAGGCGGAAAACCGGCCGGCTTGACCTGCGCAGCCTCCTGCAATTCAGCGCCGCCGGGCTGCTGGCTTACGCGGTGATGCTGGCTTGCTGGCCGTGGGCCCAGCAGGCTCCACTACGCAATCCGCTCGAAGCTCTACAGCGCATGTCCAATTTTAATTTTCCCTACGAGGTGCTATACAATGGCGCTTTCATCTCGGCCATCGACCTGCCGCGCGCCTATCTGCCACACTACCTGCTCTTGACATTGCCCGAGCTGCTCCTTGTTCTGCTAGCGATCGGAGCTGGCCTGGAGCTCTGGCAGGCTACCCGGTTCCTGCGGGCCAAACAACCGCCCTCTACAGCCTTCGCTGGCGGGTTGCTTTTGTTGCTTGCCAGCCTGCTCCCGGCTGGTTTTGCCATCTGGATCGGCTCGACTCTATACGATGGAACCCGCCACTTTTTGTTCATCTTTCCACCCCTGGCGGTCCTGGCCGGTTGGACCATGGACTGGCTGTTAAACCGCCTGGCCGCCTGGCGTACCTGGGCGAGCAGGTTGGCCCTCGGGCTGGCCGTGCTCTACCTCGGCTGGCTGGGCTGGCAGATGGCTGTCCTGCACCCCTACGAGTACACCTATTACAACTCGCTTGCTGGGGGGCTGCGCGGGGCGGCGGCTCGATTTGAAACCGATTACTGGGGCGTCGCCGTCAGCGCGGCCGCCCGCCGGCTCCCGGCGGCGCTGCTGGCGGATGGCTGGCCGGCCGGACAGACCGCTCGAGTAGCGGTTGCCGGCGCGAATGACTTCTCGGTGCGCTACTACCTGCCAGATTGGATAGAATACACCCCCGACTCGCAAGAGGCGGATGTCTTCATCGGCGGGATGCGCGGCTTTGGCATGAACCAGTTTGATGGCCGGGTGATCTTCTCGATCGACCGCCTGGGGGTCTCCTTCGCGATGGTAAAACGCCCCGAAAAGTAAAAATAATCTAAATATTAAGGCATTTGTCTTGCAACATTGTTTGATTAGCCTATTCCAAATTTAGAAAAATAGATTAAAATAAGAATAGGATTAATCGACATTAGAATATCTTAATTGTCCTTCCAGCCCCAGCTCTTGATTAATCCGTTGTACTCCTCCGTGAAAGGGGGTGATGCATGTAGCCAACCAGGTTCTCCAAAAGCTCGTCCGATCACCAAGCCAAGACTTGGGCAATCCTCTTTCCCAATGCCACGATCAAGGAGGTTCCAATATGGCAAAACCGATTCATGTCATTCCCCGCAGCTCACGAGTGTTTCGATGGGTCTCGCTGTTCATTGCGATGGTCCTGATCCTGGGTGCAGTTTCTGCCCAGCCGGCCAGCGCTGGAACAGGATTTCTGCAGGGCGCGCTCCAACCGCCAACCCCGAACCTGGGCGGCACCTGCATCAACGGCTTCCTGATTGACAGCTACCACGAGCGCCTCGGGCCCGGCTGGGAAATCACCCTGACCCCGCAGAACGGCCCGTCCAAGACCACCACCACGGACAAGAACGGCGCCTTTGCCTTCACCGATCTCGGTGCGGGCACCTATATGGTCGAGTTGAAGATGGTTGAGGGCTGGCGGCCTTTCACCCCGACTAAGTTCCCAGTTACCCTGAGTGGGGTGGGCGACGGCTGCGCCGAAGTCCGCTTCAAGCTGGAAGCATTGCCCTGCATTGAGGTCATCAAGCAGGATGCCAATGGTGAAGTCAATGGCGACCTGGTCGGGATCCCCGGCTGGGGCTTCCTGGCCACTCAGGGCGGTACCAGTCTGGAAGCAACCACCGATGGCCAGGGCCTGGCGTATTTCTACAACCTGACCCCCGGCAAGTGGACGGTGACCGAGGAAGAGAAATATGGCTGGCGGCCGGCCGATGGCTATAGCGCCGTCCAGGAAGTTGACCTCTACCCACCGCACACCCCCGGCCAATGTGTTGCAGTACGCTTCGTCAACGAACAGGTCCATGATGCTTGCGTGATCGTCGAAAAGACCGACATCGCTGGTAACCCGGTCGAAGGCTGGCGCGTCGCCATCAGCCGTGATGACGGCACCCAGGCGCCGGCTCGCGGCGAGACGGATGAGGACGGTCGGGTCGTCTTTGATGGCCTGGCGCTGGGTAAGTGGACGGTCAACGAAGAGACCCGCGAATGGTGGCGCCCACTGGGCGAGACCAGCGTCGGTGTAACCCTCGATAAACCGGGCTTCTGCCAGGTGGTCGAATTCGTCAACGAGCCGCTTGGCTGCGTGGACGGCTACAAGATCAACCACCTCGAGCAGGGCCTGCCGGGCTGGAAGATCAACGCCATCAATGAAGAAACCGGCCAGCAGTTCTCCACCGTTACCGATGAGAACGGTTACTTCTACTTCAATACCCTCACCCTGGGCACCTGGATCGTCACCGAAGACCTGCAGCCCGGGTGGGAGCCGGTAACGGAACCGAAGTTCACCGTCCAGGTCAAGGAGCCCTTCAAGTGCGAATCGGTGCGTTTCAAGAACCGCACTGAGTTCGCCTGCCTGGATGTCTTCAAGCGTGACCAGATCGACGGCGTCGGCCTACCGGGCTGGAAGATCACCCTGCAACCGGCTTTCGGCGGCGAGCCACAGTTCGGCATCACCGATGGCACCGGTTGGGTGCGCTTCAATGAGCTGGTGCCTGGCACCTATGTGGTCAAGGAAGACCCGGTGGCTGGCTGGACGGCCACTACACCCGAGGAGCTGACCGTGACCCTGGAGGCCACTGGCTTCTGCTCGGATGTCACCTTCTGCAATATCCAGACCCACATGATCCAAGAAGAACGGCCCTATCCACCCAGCGGTACCTGCCCGTTGTACTACACCGTCAATCGCGGCGATACCCTGTGGGGT